>JAHJTB010000055.1 GCA_018830135.1 Pseudomonadota bacterium
GAAGCCGTACCGTTTGCACACCCTCCGGCAACAACTCCAACGCTTCCCGAAAAACCCGTAACTGCTCATAACCCGCCGGCACGTTGCCATCACGAAATTCCGTGTGCAGCACCAACTCATGCTCCGCCCACCACGTATTCAACGGCTGATATCCCTTGAATTTCTTGTAGCAATATCGCGCCTCGCTCTTGCCGCTCTCCACGAGCGTCGCGTCCATGTCCAACGTCGCCAGCTCCTCAAGGTCCTGCCGCTGGGCAAAAGCGGCCAAGTCCCCGTTCACCCAACGAAACCCGCCCAGATAGGCGTTCGGGGACGGGATGAATGCCCCTTGCGCCGGACGAACCAACTCCTGATCAGGGTCATGGAACTCGCTGAGGTAACGAAAAACCGACGAAGGAGAAGGAACCGAACGCTCTCGATCCTTCCGGAAACGGCGCTCCAACTCCCGGCGGTCCTTCCGCCGCATACCGTGATGCCGGACTCGATCCATCAGCCGCCTCATACCCTCGTCGCCTTCCAGAACCCGAAGATCGTCCACGCACTCCCCGCCCGCAAGATTCAGAAGGACTAACGACGAGACCACTTCGTAGTCGCTCCAGCCCTGACCGCCCACACGAACTCCCACATGACGATTAAGGGATTCATGCAAATGGGCACGGATCATCAGGTCCAGGTAGATCGGAAGACCCGCCAGGCTCGTCGAATCGCTTTCGCTTTTCTCGATTTCATACTGGAAAGGAAGAACAACTTGTGGCATGATTTTCTTCACCTCGTTGGTGATGGTTTCTTTGCGTAGAAAGCATCATATCATCCTGATTTCTCAGGGCTAACGAGGTTTTTCTTTTTTTTAGACGGTGATTCAGGGGCAAAACCGGAGGGAAAGGAAACCGGATTTTTTGCCCGGCCCTTGACCTATAAAAGAAAAGTGGTTACCTTGATTCAGAACGGGATTTAAGAGGCCCGACCAGGAAAAGGAGAAATCCATGATCGAAGTGACGGACAAAGCACAGGAGATGCTGGGCGATTACATGAAGAAAAATTCATTGGAATCGGCCATTCGGGTTTACCTGGCCGAAGGCGGCTGAAGCGGGCCGGCTTTGGCCCTGGCTCTGGACGAGCCGAAAGACAGCGACGAACATTTTGAAAATCAGGGACTTACCTATCTCATTGACAAGAACCTGCACACCACTGTGGGGACGGTTACGGTTGATTTTATGGAGGAGGGCTGGCGTTCGGGCTTCACGGTCCGTTCGGAAAATCCGGTCAGCACCGGAGCCTCGGCCTGCGGTACCAGTTGTTCCTGCTAAGATAACCAGGCGATCTTAACGGCCCGGAGTTCGGCTTCGGGCCGTTTTTTGACCCGGATACGGCTTTCTGTTTCGGTGAGCGACGTCGAAATACTTGAGTAAATCGCTAAGCTGGACCGTTTTTTAGGCCGCGACCGTATCACAAGATACGCCCGGGTCAAAAAGCGGGAAGCGAGCATTTGGGCAAGCAGTCGAAGCCAACTGCAATATTCGGGTTTAGCCGACGGACACGGGGGCACGAAGTCCGAGGCCGCTTGATTGAAGCTCCCCGCAGCTTTGCTGCGGGGAATGCGTCCGCCCCGTATGTTCAAGACCGGTAAGCTATATTTCCCGGCCTGCCCCAGCCTCCGGGAGGGGTTGAATGGACGGGGTGTCCCCCGTTTGGCCGGGAATCAGCCCGGCGCACCTTGACCTTGAACAGAAAAGTGGTTACCTTGGTTCAGCACGGGAGACAGAAAGGCATAGACTGGAAAGGGAGAAATTCATGATTGAAGTCACGGACAAAGCGAACGAAATGCTGGGCGATTACATGAAGCAAAATTCATTGGAATCGGCCATTCGGGTTTATCTGGCTGAAGGCGGCTGAAGCGGGCCGGCCTTGGCCCTGGCTCTGGACGAGCCGAAGGACAGTGACGAACAGTTTGCAAACCAGGGACTGACCTATCTCATCGACAAAGACCTGCACGCCACCGTGGGCAAGGTCACGGTCGATTTCATGGAAGAGGGCTGGCGTTCGGGCTTTTCGGTCCGTTCGGAAAATCCGGTCAGTACCGGACCGTCGGCCTGCGGCACGAGTTGTTCCTGTTAGGATAAAACCAGACGAACCCAGCGGCCCGGAATTGCGGTTCCGGGCCGTTTTTCCGGTGGCGGATACGGGGATCGAAGCCCGAGGACGCCTGATTCATCACTAAGGGAGGCGGATTTGTCCGGACCGCGTCAGACCACGGCCGACCCTGAAGCGATCGGTTTGTACCAGGGGCTTGAAAACCTGCCCCTCGCCCTTTGGGAGGACCTGGCCCGGATGAACCCGGATGGCGTCAGCCGCCGGGCCGCCGTGTTACGCAAGCCGGACGGCGCCTTGGTCGTGCCGTTCCTGGGTACGAACTACGCCGTCTTTCCCGAGGCCAGAACGATTCAGGCCCCGGCCGGGGTCCGTCCGCCCGGTTTCCAGTCCGGTCTGGTCATTCTAGCCTACCTGATCGGAGCGGACGACATTGACCTGTCCGGCCGCATGGTCACGGAGCGGGAGTTGAACGGCGGGGCGCTTTTTTTCCAGGGACCTCACGCCCTGAGCAAGGCCCCCGTCCTGGAGCGCTTCGGGGGGGACCCCGGCGGGCTGATGGAACGGGCCTTGAAAATGGGGGCCACTCCTCTTAAGGCCGGTGACGCGGCCTTCCGGCTGCTGGCTCTGCCCAAGGTCCTGGTGGCTTATACCCTTTATCGGGGTGACGACGAGTTTCCGGCCGAACTGACCATCACCTTTGACGCCCATACCGACCGGCACCTGCCTTTGGACGGCATCTTCGCCATGATCAACGTCCTGACCCGTCGCCTGGGCCGGGAGGGCTGAGCGATGCCTGACGAAATTTTCGGCACCGGGGCCTGCGGCGTCAACTGCATGACCTGCGCCTTGGCAACGACCGGCCGCTGCTCCCCTTGCGGACCCGGCACGGGGTCCCAGGCGGCCAGAAAACTGGGCGCGCAACTCGAACTCCTGGGCGGCTTCTGCCCAATCCTGAAGTGCGCCTCTGATCGCAAAATCGCCTTTTGCATGCGCGACTGCGACCGGTTCCCCTGCGAGAACTTCCAGGACGGCCCCTACCCTTACAGTGAGGGCTTCCTGAGCATGCAGCATCGCCGGCGCCAGGGCCCGGGGCCGCAACGGGGCTGAAAGCGCCCTTACCCGTCGACGTCGGGCACGACCCGAATGCACCGCATCGCGAACTCCCCTACGCCCCAAAGCGATGACCCGGCTAACCCCAATACCGTTCATTTAAAAGTCATGTATGGATTCTTCGGGAAAAGGGGTCAGGCGCAAGTCTTCGTACGCTCCCCGGCAAGATACCCTGAAACCAATTGAAACCTCGGGATCCGGAATGGGTAAATGCATAATTCATTCCGGACACTATTGGGTCAGGAGCCTTTTCCCGCCGTTAAGTGAACGGTATTGCGGTTAACCCCGAATTTTACAGTAGGTTTGTACTGCGGCGCCGAACTGCTTGCCGCAACGCCTCGCTACCAACCCAACCGCATTATCCGGGTTAAAAATTGACGAAGTCTTTCTTGGCTTCCAGGACCTTGGCCAGATAGCGGCGGGTTTCCTCGTACGGCAGGTCCCTTCTCAGGGTCCGGTAAACCTCCAACGGCGCCAGGCCGTTGATCCGCTCGAAGGCCTTGGTCTGGTCCGGGTCGAAGGTTCGCAGCACGCTGCCCGCGCCTCCGTTGTATGCCGCGATGGTGCAGTATTCCAGGGTTACCTCCGGTTCGATCCCCTTGAGGTATTTGTCCTGAAGCAGATGCAGATAGACGGTCCCGTATTCGATGTTGTTTTCGGCCATGAACAGGAAGTCCCGCGAGGGCACGCCGTCCCGGCCATTGAGGAACTGGTGAACGTCGCGGCCCGCCGATGTGGGCACGATCTGCATCAGGCCGAAGGCCGGCGCCCGACTGACGGCAAAGGGGTTGAAGTCGCTCTCCGTCTTGATGATGGCATAGACCAGGTTTCGGCTGACGCCATAGCGGTCGGCCATCCGGTTGACCAGTTCGGAATACTTTCGGGCCCGGATGTTGGCATGGTCCTGAACCATGGGGATGGTCACGAAAAGCACGGCCCGTTCCTGTCCATCCAAGGTCACCTGGCGGGTCTTGACGGACCGGATGAGATAGTCGGCAAAACGCCCGGCCCGCCAATCGGAACGGATGTCCTTGCCTTCATGGTCCTTGACCTCGGTGTACAGAAAAGGCGTTTCGCCCAGTTCGACGGTGCGATCGGAAAACATGTCCACGGCCCGGGGATCGTCGGGGGTGAGCAGGGTGGTGACGATGGCGTTCTTGAGACTGGCCTTGGGTACGCGCTGGTCGATGGTTTCCACGGTGATGATTCCTTTGTCGAAATCAACCATGGCCCGGGACTGGTAGTTCTGGGTGTACTTGACGTATTCCTTGGGCGTGGGTTCCCGCACCTCGTCCCCGCCCCAGGTCCGGCCGACCGCCTCACGCAGGGCGTCGAGCAGGCGGCCGAATCGTTTCAAATCGCGTTCCAGGGATGCCGGATCGACGACATAGCGGACGGCCTTGTCCTGGACCATGGATCGGGCCAGGGCGGCGGGGTCTTTCGATGTGGCGATCCGGGCGACCCGGACCGCGTCATAGGTGGAACATCCGACCAGAGCCGCGATGGTGATACAGGCGATGGTCAGTCTGGCGAAACTCGACAAAGCGACATCCTCCGCAAACAGGCCCTCTCGGGCCGGTCGTCCCGGACCGGAGGCGGGAGCCGGGCCGGTCCCCGAGTCAGGCGGGCTGTCGGTACGGGTTGACGGTCAGGACCGGCACCAGGGCGTTTTTCACCACGTACTCGGCCACGCTGCCGAACAGGACCCGCTCCAGACCCTTGCGGCCGTGCGTGCCCATGATGATCATATCGATTTCCTCGCGCTCGGCATATTTCAGTATTTCCTCGGCCGGGTCGCCGCTGACGACGCTGGCCGGCGAGCGGGTGTCCCGGAAGTACTCGTCCATGAACTCCTGCAGTTTTTTCTCCGCCCCCCGCAGGACGTCGGCTTCAAAGACCTCGATGGAGCCGTCCGGAACGTAAATGGCGGAAAGATGTTTGAACAGCCGGGCCACGAAAAGCACGTGGATTTCGGCCCCGAACTTTTGGCCCATGAGTCTGACAAAGGGCACGAGCAGGGGCGAGGCCTCGGACATGTCCACGGGAAGCAGGATTTTATTGATCGTGATATCGTTCATCTTATCCTCCATTCAATGATCTGGGTTTCAGCCGTCTTCATTCCGGGTCGTCTGAAACAGGGCGTCGTACAGGCCGTCGATGTCTTTCTCGCCCTCGCGGGTCTGTCCCCCGACTTCGAGGAAGCGCTGCATGAGTTCCTTGGCCGCCGGGCCGACCGCCAGTTGATTGAAGAGATGGGTTTCCTCCAGGAGTCCGTCCACCATGGACATTTCCGAAGCGGCCAGGACGGCCCGTTTGGCCAGGCCGAGTGCTTCGGCCGGAAAGGAGGCCATCCGGTAGGCCAGTTTCTCGACGAACGGCCTCAGTTCTCCGGGCGGCAGGGCCCGATTCAGGTAGCCGTATCGTTCGGCGAGTTCGGCGGGGTAGTCGGCGCTTCCGAGCACGATCTCCAGGGCCCGGGCCGATCCGACCAGCCGGGCCAGACGCTGGGTCCCCCCGCCTCCGGGCAGAATCCCCAGGGCGACCTCGGGTTGTCCGAGGACGGCCTTGCCGATGGCCCCGAAACGCATGTCCAGCCCCAGAACGAATTCGCTGCCTCCACCGCGGGTTCGGCCTTCGATTCTGGCCATGCTGACCTTGGGCATGCGCCGGAATGTCTCGCAGGCCTTGTTCAGGAGATGGAGGTCCGAGGGGCGGGGCGGGGGCTTGTCCGGGTAATGCAGCAGAATGCCGACGTCGAAATGGGCGATAAAGTAGTCCGGATCGGCACTGTCGAAGACCGAGACCCGAACGTCGGGATTCTGCTCGATCTCGAGGGCCAGCCGGTGGAGTTCGGCCATCATCTCGAGGTCCATCAGGTTCATGGGCGGACGATCGACGGTCACGAAGGCCACGCCTCTATCCAGGCGAACCCGAAGCGTGTTGTAGTTTTCGAAAGCCATCCCCTCCCCTCCTTTCAGTGTCCGGACAATTCGGATGGTATCCCCCCGGAAGCTTTATCCTACTACAGACGCACCCGGGGCGAAAGCTTTTCCGGCCCGCCGGACTTCAATGGACCTGGACGGAGACCTGATCCGAAGCCGTCCGGCGACCGCCGGCGATTCCGTCGAGACGGACGGTCATGAGTCCGCTCTTCAGGGGCGTGAATATTTCGGGCAGGGGCTTAAGGTCGGCCTTGAGCCGGGCCACTTCCCGTCCGTTGACGAACCATACCAGACACTCCAGGCCTTCAGGGACCTGAGCGGCCAGGCCCAGGTTCTGGAATCCGGTCTCGATTCCCGGGTCGAAGAGGTACTGCTCGCCGGTTCTGGGGCTCAGAATGGCCAGCCGGCCGACCGCCGGTTTCGAGACCGCGTTTCGGGCCGAAACCGGGCCGTGATGGAGGCAGTAGCCTGGCGGAGTGCAGGTTTCCATGAAAATCTCGGTACGACGGGTGGGGCAGTCCGGACCGGCTCGCAGGCCGGTTTCGGTACAAACGTCCATCTCGGTCATTCCGGCCGGCCGCTCGAAGCGGCCGGCCGGATAGTAGGCCGCGCACAGCCGCGTCACCTTTCGCCACAGGGGACCGGCGCCGGTGATGCCCGAGACGCGGCCCATGGGGCTGGCGTCGAAATTGCCGGCCCAGACGGCCACGACCACGGACGTGGTATATCCGACGGTCCAGTTGTCCCGGAAGTTCTTGCTGGTGCCGGTCTTTGCCGCGGCGGGAAACGGCAGGGCCAGGAGGCTGTCCCGGCCGAACCCGGAGGCCCGGGCCGCGTCGTCTCCCAGGACGTCGGTGGCCAGATAGGCGGCCTGAGAAGAAAAGACCCGGGTCTCCTCCGGGGTTTTCTTCGGTTCCAGGGCCGTGTGGAACAGGACCGGGGGCCGGTGGATTCCGCCCGAGGCCAGGGTGGCGTAAGCGTTGGCCAGTTCCAGCAGGCTGACCTCCCCGCAGCCCAGAGTCAGCCCCAGACCATAAAACTCGGGCTCCTGGACCAGGGAGTCCAGACCGGCCGCCTTCATCAGGCCGTGAACCTTGGTCAGCCCGACCTTGGACAGGACCTTGACCGCGGGCACGTTGAGGGAACTGGCCAGGGCCGTGCGCAAGGATACCTCGCCCCGGAACCGCCCGTCGTAATTCCTGGGGCTGTAAACGCCTCGGGACAGGCCGAAATCCACGGGGCCGTCCTCGATCATGGTCGCCGGGTTGAGCCCGTTGTCGAAGGCCGCCGCGTAGGTCAGGGGCTTGACGGCCGACCCGGGCTGGCGCAGGGCCCGAACCCCGTCGTTCTGGCCGTCGCGGGGATCGAAGAAGTCGGCTGAACCCACCCAGGCCAGGACCTCGCGGGTCCGGTGGTCCATAACCACGACGGCGGCCTGGGAGATGCCCTTGTCCCCGGACTCGGCCACGGTCCGATTGACCAGACGTTCGATCTGGGACTGGAGTTCCAGGTCCAGGGTCGTTCGGACCCGTCCCGGCGCCGGATCGGGCAGCAGGGACCGGATGAACAGGGCGAAATGCGGGGCACGGAACCGGCTTCTGGCGGCCTTGAGGCTGAGGGGTTCGGCCCGGGCCCGCCTGGCCGCGTCGCCATCGAGCAGACCCAGGTCGGCCATCCGGTCCAGAATCCGGTTGCGTCTGGCGAGGGCCGGTCCGGGGTCCTTGTAGGGATTGAGCAGGCTCGGCGCCTGGGGCAGACTCATCAGAAAGGCGGACTCGGCCGGGGTCAGGTTTTGGGGGGACTTGTCCAGGTACAGACGCGACGCGGCCGGAAGGCCATGGACCAGGTTGCCGCAGGGGACGCGGTTGAGGTATTCCTCGAGTATTTCCCTTTTGGAATGGGATTTTTCAATGCGCAGGGCCATGAGGGCCTCGGCCGCCTTCCGGCGCCAGGTCCTGGGCCCGGGCCGCAACACCCGGGCGAGCTGCATGGTGATAGTCGAAGCGCCGCTGACGACCCGGCCGGCCTCGATGTTCATCCAGACGGCCCGAACCAGGGCCAACGGGTCCAGGCCAGGGTGGGAAAAGAAACGGCGGTCCTCGGCTGCCAGGGCCGCCCCGACCACATGGGGAGACATCTGATTCAGGGCGATCCACTGGCTTCGTGTCTCCCGGCTGGACAGAAACTCCCTGAGCAGGCGGCCCTGCCGGTCCTCGACGCGGATCGAAGGCTGGTAGGTCGGCCTGCCGCCTGCCAAGGGGTCGGCCAGCAGGTCCAGGCCCTGGTACAAGGCCAGCCCCAGGCAGACGACGGCCAGCAAGGCGACCGCCCCGGACCGGACAATCCCCTGCCCCGACTTTTTCCGGCCGCCGGGGCCTTCCTCGGCGGAGGCGTCCCGGTTAATCCTGTTTGACCTCGATTTCATCCCCATTGCCCCGGCCGTAGGTTTCGGGACTGTACATCTCCTCGGCATTCGATCCGGGGGCAACAAACCGGCCCGGCGTCACGGCCCTGGCCATATAGGACAGGGTGTAGGCCCCTTCCCTCAGCCGTCGGGAGAAGACCACCACCCGGTCCGATCGGATATCCCGGTGCTCGTACCAGTAGCGCCGGAAATAGTCCTCGGTCCGCTGGCCCTGGTCGAGCAGACGCTGGAGACTGGCCGGCGCCGTGGGCAGGTTGAAATTGATCGGTTCGAGTCCGGCCGGCAGACGGTCATCGAGCACGACCCAGTGCCGTTCGCTGGGCACAAGCAGCGTCACGTCCACGCGAACGAGGTCCCCGCGGTTGAAAGTGACGGTCGGGTTGACCTCGGACGGGTCTCCGCCGCCGACCACCGTATAGGTCCGCGTCAGCGCGAACCCGGACTGACGCGGTTCCAGGTCCGGCTTCTCGGAAGCGTAGCGAAGCCGAACCGTGTAGTACGCCGTCCCCTCCCCGTCCAGACTCAGTTCCAGCGGGACCCGCTGGCCGATCTTTATGTCCCGGACCGGCACCGTGCGTTCGAGGGGCGGTGTATCGAAGCCCCGGAAATCGGTCTGGGCCAGAGGCTGGTAGTCGAGGGCCGCCATGAGGCTGTAATCGGGCACGGTTTCTTCCATGAAGTGCATGTAGTCCGACATGGCCATCAGGACCATGGCGTTGCCCTGGGTACTGCCCCAGTGCCCGTCCCGTCTGGACTGGACCAACCAGCGGGCCAGCGGAACCAGGTGCGGGCTCTGGGGGTCGACCAGAAGCAGGGCCTGGAGCGCCACCGCATTGGTCCTGGCCCGGGAGCCCATCAGGCCCCGGGGTGGGTTTTGCTCCTCGAAATGGACTTCGCCCGAAGTGATGACGGCCCGGCTGAAAAGCCGGTTCTTGACCGCTTCGATCTCCACGCTCCTGGCCTGGAGGCCGCCGGTCCGGACCAGGGACTCCATGAGCAGGGCCAGTTCGTACGAGCCCAGCTTGTCGACCTGACTGTAAAGCAGTTCGACCTGGGGAGCGGCGGGTTCGCCGATTTCGGCCAGTACCGCCGTAATGAGGGCCCTGGTGGTCAGGCGTTCCTGTTGATCGTAGCCTTTGGGCCACTGGTTGTGATTGAGCACGTTGTTCAGGTATTTTTTACACCGGCTGAAAATGCGCCCATTGACCCGATAGCCCAAACTGCCGGACAGATGCAGGACCCGGACGACATACGCGGTCAGGAAGGGGTCCGCGCTGCCCGACCCGGCCCAGAAGACCAGTCCGCCGTCATAGGTCTGGAAGGATTCCAGTTCTTCCAGGAAGCGTTGAATCCGCTTTTCGGCCCGGGCGGTCTCCTGTTCGGACCGGCCCAGCCGGGTCCGCCACGGGAGAGACAGCAGGTCGCCCACCATCCGGGAGGTCTTCTGCTCCAGGCATTCATAGGGGTACTGGGCCAGATATTCGAAGGCGCTGGACAGGGAGCCGACCAGGGAAGGCGACACGGTCAGGGTCAGACCGCCATGGTCCGGGTCCGATCCTTTGGGGACGAGAATGGTTTCCCGGGCCGATTTGGTCAGGTGGCCGTAAGTGCCCGCGGTTTCGAGGGGATTGGGGAAACGCAGGGGCAGCCTGAACTCGGCGGCGTCGCTGATGGACCCCAGGCTGATCTTGAAACGGAAGACGGCTTCCTTTCCCGGCAGGATGCGGACCGGGAATCCCACTTCGGCGCTCGACTTGAAGTCCAGGGACACGGACTGCTCGCCCGGCCCGGTCAGTTCGAAGTTGTCTCCGGTCAGCGAGACCGATGCCAGGCCGGCCGTATCCGTGCTCTGGTTGTGCACGGACACGTGGGCCGTGAATCGATCGCCCACGCCGCCGAAATTGGGCAGGGCCGGCTTGATGAGCAAGGGTTTGGTCACCACCAGGGAACCGACCCCGGTTCCAAAGGCCTCGGCCTTGTCGTTGGCCACGGCAAACACCTTGAAGGTGGTCAGGTTGTCCGGCAGTTTGAAACGCACCCGGGCCCGACCCGATGCGTCGGTTTGGATGTGGGGTTCGAAGAGGGCCAGAGACACGAAACGCTTCCGGTACCGGTCTCCTTCGGGCCCCATGCCGCCGCCCCCCGGCTCGGCGCCTTTGAGGCCGTAATGGCGGCGCCCGATGAGGTTCAGGCGCAGATCGGCGGTCCATACGGCCAGGGGTCTCGGGGCGAAGAAGAGCCGTTCCGGATAGTACACGTCTTCCGAAGCCAGTTGCAGCAGGGCCGCGTCGGCCACGACCACGGCCAGTTCGGCCTCACGGCCCTGGCCGTCGGCGCCGGTCACCTCGATGGCCAGCTCCATCTCCTCGCCCGGTCCGGCCTTTTCCCGGGCCGGCGTGACCTGGACCCTGAGCTTGTTCCGGTCGTCGTTGACGTTGAGTTCGACGTACCCGGCCTTGAAGGCCGGCTTGCCCGGATCGCGGCCCTGGGGGTCGAGTTTGTCCGAAATGCGGCCCCGGACCAGAAGGACCGATACGTAGATGTTGGGGCCGTCCTCGGGTTCGATCTTGACCTGAAGCGTGGGGGAGGCGCTTTCCACCTCGAACAGGCGGTGCCGCCGGACGCCGTTGCGCTCGACCGTCAGCAGGCCCATGCCCTGGGTAAAGGGGCTTTTGACCATGATGATGGCCGTCTCGCCGGGCTTATATTCCTTCTTGTCCGCAATCAGGTCGATTCGATCGTGGTCGTAATGCTCCCAGCCGGCCGGGCCTTCGCCAAAGGCGTAAAAACCGACGGCGCTGCCGGCCTGCCGGCCCGACGAGTCCTCGGCCCGCGCGGACACGAAGTAGGAGCCGGTCTGCGGAGGAGAAAAGTCCACCTCGGTCGGTCCGGTCCGGGTCTTGGTCCGGATTCTTTCGATGACCTGGTCCGTGACTTTGGAGATGTAATGGTAATACCCGCCCACGCCCTTGCGCCGGACCGTCTGCCAGGTGCGGCGGTAAAGGACGAGGTCGGTGGTCACGTCGGGCACGGGCTTTCCCTCGGGCGTGGCCGCGACCAGACTGACCTGCACCTTTTGACCGGGGCCGACCAGATAGGTGCCGGTCTTCAGGCCCAGGTAGAAGGCGGCCGGATGGGCCATAACCGCCTTGCGCTGGCTGACGGTCCGCTGGTCCACGTCCGTGACCGTGGCTTCCACCTCGAAGCTCCGGGGCACGGGTTTGGGCGCGGGCACGGCCTGAAAGGTCAGATCGGCCCGGCCCTGGTCGTCCAGTTTCAGCTTCCCCTCGCCGATGGTGGTCACCGGCAGGTCTTCCTCTTCCGGGTCCGAGTACCAGTCCACCACCGTAAAATCTTCAAAGTTCGGCAGGGAGTAGCTGGTAGGCGTGGCCGAGATTGTGTACACGGCCGGCTGCTTTCTGACCGGCGATCCGAAGTGGTAGGTGGCCTTCAACTCGACTCCGACCGATTCACCGGCCAGGGCGCTTTCCCGGGAGGGTTCGATATCGATCTTGAAGGTCGGTTTGCGGTAGGCTTCGACTCGCAGGCTTCCGCTGTACCGCATCTGCTCCTCTGTCGGTCCGACCAGGATCGAATAGACCCCCAGGGGCGCGGTTTCGGGCAGCCTGAATTTTCCGGACGTGGTCCCGAATGGCGTCATGTCCAGCCGAAGCTTTTCAATGGTCTTGCCCCGGCTGTCTTCGACCGTGACCCACAGCCGGCCATCGATGAAGGGCGCCAGCCCCTTGGCCTTGCCGATCCGCTCGATGATCTTGAAGCTGACTTCGTCGCCCGGCTTGTAGAGCGGCAAAGAGGTCAGGACATGGGTCATGGGGTGGTCGGCTTCGTCCAGATCGCGGGCGCTGAGCCCGAAGCTCCAGGGCCCGATCCCTTCGTTCCAGTCCGAACCCACCATGGCGAACTGTCCGTCGTAATAGGCCAGGACGAACAGGCGGGGTTCGTCCCAGTCATCACCTCGTTTGGCAAGTTTCAAATCGGCCGCGCCCGGGGCCAGGACCAGGCCTTCGTCCTCGCTCCGACCCTGCCAGACGACTTCGTTGCGGGTGTTGCGAATCTCGAGGGCCACCCCGGACCGAGGCCGTCCGGAACTCAGGTCCGTGGTCCAGATCAGGGTGTTGGACAGGCCGAACTTGACCGAAAGCCCGATATCGGTCACCTGGACCAGGGCCCTCCGGTACAAGGGCTCGCCGGTCTTGTTTTCGTTGGTTTCCGGCGCGTTCATGTCGAAGTAGAGCAGGCCCTTTTCCGTCTGGTCGCCGAACAGGGCCTCGAGCCGGACCGGCCGGTAGGCCAGGGCATTGGGCGGCAACTGAACGTCAATGGTCTGGTTCCTGATGTTTTCCTGCGGCAGGTCTGCCAGGAAGTCGATCTTGGATTCACCCATGTAACGGTAAAGTCTTCTGTCCATCATGAAAGGCACGGCCTGGTCCGGCGGAATGAAATAGCCTCGAACCTGGACCTTGTCGACATTGCGGACCTGGAAGGGATACGTCGGCTCCGAGGACGTTTCAATGACCCCCTGTCGTCCGGGGAGGTCCAGGATCGGGAGGGCCGGTCCGAAGGTGACCTGAAAATGCTTTTGCCCGAGAAGCTCCTGTCCGTGGCTGTCTTTCAGGCCCGGCTTGAGCTTGAAGGTGTACAAGGCGGCGGGCTTGAAGGGTCCGGGCAGCCGGATTTCACGCCAGGCTTCGGTCTCCTGCCGCACGGACTCTTCAATCTGCTCCATGTCGTAAGCCGGGGTGATTTCCAGGGCGTTGAAGAAGTCCTTGGGGGCGACCGGGTTGGTGAACTTGAAGGTCAGGCTGCTTTCCGGATCAAAGGGTGCGTTCTGGCGGGGCTGATAGCCCACGATCTCCTGAAGGGCCAGAGGGGCGTAAGTCCGGTAGCTCAGGCGATAATCCGCGGTCGACGGCATCGGACCGGCGGCCGACGCCAGTCCCGAGGGCAGGACGAGGTCAAAGGCCTGGTTACGCGGCAGGTCGGCGGCCGGCTTGACCACGACCGACCAGTCGCCTCCCGGTTGACGGTCGGCATTGGCTTCATCCAGCGCCGAGACGCGGCAGTCGACCCGGGTCCCGCCTTGCGGCAGAAAGTAGGCCTTGTCTTCGAGGCTCTGAAGCACGACGGGCTGATTGAAGGTCAGACGGATTTCCGGTCTTAAATCCAGACCGGCATCCTTGGGAGAGGGACTGACCCGGCGAAGTTCGATCAAGGGCAGGGAGAATACCGTGGAAACATCCTTGGTCAGAGCGGCCCGTGACAGGGCCCGGGTGCGGGCCTTGACCGTGATTTTTCCCGCGCTCGATCCTTCCAGGGGCTTGTCCGGTTCAAAGGCCAGGGTATAGACGTTGAGCCATCGAAAGCGCCCCGAAAGGGCCGGTTCGATGGTCACCGGCGCCTTGTCCGGGTCCACGGCCATTTCCCCCAGGGCAGTCATGGGCTGGTTGAAGGTCACCGTGATCTGCTTGACCCGCGGCGTCGGGCCGGACGGCTGGATGGACAGCACATCGAGGGGCGGTGGGGCCGCCGTCGCGACCTGGGCCGCCGGCATCAGGCCCGCGAATAAAATCAGCACCCAGCAAACAAACCGGTAGTCCTTGCTCATATCATCCTCTCTTCATGTCCATGTCCGGCCCTGGTGCCCAGAGGGGCCTCAGAGCAGTCCCCGATCGTAGCCTCCGTCGATGGGAATGGAGGCGCCCGTGATGTATCCGGCCTGTTCGGAAGCCAGGTAGGCCACGAGGTCGCCCAGGTCCTGAGGCCGTCCCAGTCGTTTCATGGGCACGGCCGCTTCCCATCGAGCGATGATATCCGACGGTTCGAGGCCTTCCTTTTGGGCCAGGGCCTTGGCCAGCCCCCCGACCCGGTCGGTCAGGGTATATCCGGGCATGACGTTGTTGACCGTTATGTTCCAGGGGGCCAGTTCGACGGCCAGGCTTTTGGCCCAGCCATGCACGCCGGCCCGGATGGAGTTGGACAGCATCAGGCCGTCGATGGGCTGTTTGACCGCAATGGAGGTCAGGTTGAGGACGCGGCCCCATCGGCGCGTCTTCATGTCCGGCACGACCTCCCGGGTCAGCATGACCGCGCTCATCAGGTTGAGCCGAAAGGCCGCCTCCCAGTCCCGGTCCTTGAAATCGAGAAACTCGCCCGGGGGCGGCCCGCCGGCGTTGTTGACCAGAATCTCGACCCGGCCGAACGCCCGGAAGGCCGCTTCGGCCAGGGCGCGTATCTCCTCGGGACGGGACAGGTCCGTCGGCACGGGCTTGACGTCCGCCTCGGTCTCTCGAACCACATGGGCGGCCGCCTCGTCCAGGGCCCGTTCGTCCCGGGCCGCGATGACCAGGCTGGCCCCTTCCCGGGCCAGAGACACGGCAACGGCCAGCCCCAGCCCCCGACTGGCCCCACAGACCAGGGCCACACGGTTGGTCAGTCCAAGGTCCATCTCGATCCACCCCTGGCGCGGCGGCAGCCGGCAAACCGGCCCGGGCCGAGACCCGAGGTTCGGCCGCCGCGATTTTTATTTCATTATATTATGCCCCCGAAGGCCCTGCCAAATGATTTTCCCGAAATTGAAGCTGATACAGGCTGTGATAGAGCCCCCCTCGGGCCATGAGTTCGTCGTGAGACCCCATTTCGGAAATCCGGCCCTTGTGGAGCACGACGATCCGGTCGGCCCGCCGGATGGTTGACAGACGGTGGGCGATCACGATGGAGGTCCGGCCCGACAGCAGCCTTTCCAGCCCGGCTTCGATCAGCTTCTCGGTCTCCGAGTCGATCGAGGCCGTGGCCTCGTCGAGCACCAGAATTTTCGGGTCCTGGGCCACGACGCGGGCAAAGGCCAACAGCTGGCGCTGGCCCGCGGACAGGGAGCGACCGCCTTCGCCAATGGGCTGGTCGTAACCCAGAGGCAGGGCCTCGATGAATTCGGACGCGTTGACCGCCTTGGCCGCGGCCTCGACCTCGCCCGGCCGCCAACCGTCCCGGGACAGGGCGATGTTTTCCCGGACCGACCCGGAAAACAGGAAAACGTCCTGCATCACCAGACCGACCCGGGCCCGGTGCGCCTCGAGGTCCAGTTCCCGGACGTCGACCCCGTCCACCCGGACCCGACCGGAGGTCACATCGTAAAACCGGAGCAGGAGGTTGATGATCGAGGTCTTGCCCGCTCCCGTTGCTCCGACAATGGCCAGGGTCTGTCCGGGGTCGACCCGAAACGAGACGTCGTGCAGAACCGGTTCGCCAGTCTGGTATTCGAAATCCACCCCTTGGAACTCGATGGCTCCGGGTCCCTCGGGAACCGCCCGGGCCGATTCCGGTCGAGGCAGAGTGGTCTGCTGGTCCATCAGGCTGAAGACCCGTTCCAGGGAGGCCATGGCCGACTGGAGGATGTTGTATTTTTCAGCCAGGTCCCGGATGGGCTGGAAAAACTTCTGGGCGTAACCGATAAAGGCCACCACCGCGCCCAGGGTCATCACGTCCCGGAGTACGGATATGCCGCCGTACCAGATGATCAGTCCCAGGGCTATGGAGGAAAGCAGTTCGATCAGGGGCATGAAAAAGGCGAAGACATGAATCTGCCGGATGCCCAGGCGGTAGTTTTCGTGGTTAAGTTCGCCGAAGCGGGACTGATTGTACGTCTCCCGCCGGAAGGCCTGGACGATGCGGATACCGGACACGGTCTCGTCGAAAGCGGCGTTGATTTGGGCCACCTTGTTGCGCATGTCCCGGAAGACGTCCCGGGCGCTTCGCCGAAAGAGCTGGCTGACCAGGACGATGGGGGGGATGAGGGTAAAGGTCAGCAGGGCCAGTCTCAGGTTGATCGAGACCAGAATGGCCACGATACCGGCCAGCATGAAGGCGTCCTTGAACAGGGTCACGGCCAGGCTGTTGATCATTTCGTTCAGGTTCTGGATATCGTTGGTGACCCGGGCCACGAGTACGCCGGTCGGGGAGCGGTCGTGAAAGGAGATGGACTGGTTGAAGAGCTTGGTCAGCAGGGCCTGCCGCAGGTCGTGGGTCAGGCGCTGGCCGGTGTATTCCAGAAACACGACCTGGAAGAAGTTGAAGAGGAAGCCCAGCAGCAAAGCAACGAGACAGATCAGGGCGATCCGGGCCAGTCCGGCGATATCGGCCGAACGCAGCCGGGTCAAATCCTCCCGGCTCAGGCGGCTCATGTCCTCGGTGGCGATGGCCGCGAGCTTGGGGAAGACCCGGAACCGGTACGACCCCTCCCGGACCACCTCCCGGGCGGCCGGCGAGTCGGTATCGACCAGGTAGTAGGACTCGGGCCGGATCAGGCCTTCGGTCCGAAGCCGGTGCAGGTCCCTGGGGTCGATCCTGGAGGCGTCGGTATCGGCCAGAAAATAATGTCCCTCGCGGCCGGTTTGTCGCAGCAGGTGTTGGTACCGCTCCAGCAGGGCCATGTTTCCGGGGCCGGTTCCGGGGGCCGCGACCACCTCCCGGGCCTGGACCACGATAAAGCGGTCGATGGCCATTTTGGTCAGATAGGGCAGCAGGAGGTCGGCGGCCGTGGCCGCGAGGATGAGGATCGAGGTCAGGATCAGCAACGGCATATAGGGTCTGGCGAACCGGGCCAGTCGGACCAGGAGCCGCAGATCGTAAGGCTTTCCGAGCTGGTCGCCTTCGAAATAGCCGTATTCCCCCGGTCTCATACCACGGCCTCCGCTTCGGGCCCGGACGAGGCAGCGGCCTGGTCGAGATCGGTCTGGACCATCTGCAGGCGGTGGAGGCGGGCGTAATATCCGTCGCCACAGCAGAGTTCCTCGTGCCGGCCGGACTCGATCAGGCGGCCGCGTTCGATCACGTGGATTATGTCGGCGATCTTGAGGCTGGTCAGCCGGTGGGCGACGATGACGGTGGTCCGGCCGGCCCGGAGGCGGGCCAAGTTGTTCAATATTCGCTCCTCGGTGGCCGCGTCCACGGCCGACAGGGTGTCGTCCAGGATCAGCAGGGGCGGGTCCAGAACCAGGGCCCGGGCCAGGGCCAGCCGCTGGCGCTGGCCGCCGGACAGACGCAGGCCCCGTTCGCCCAGTTCGGTCCGGTAGCCGCCTGGAAAGGCTCGGATGTCCTCGTCCAGTTCGGCCGCCCGGGCCGCGGCAGCCAGTTCCTCCTCCGAAGCCCCTGGACGGCCGAAGGCCAGATTTTCAGCCACGGTGCCCGAAAAGACGTACCCGTCCTGGGGCACGTAGCCCATGGCCCCCCGCAAGGCGGCCAGGGACATCTTTTTCACGTCCGTGCCGTCGAGCCGGATCGTCCCGTCCGGTGGCTCGAAAAGCCGGGGCAGGAGGTTGAGCAGGGTGGTTTTACCCGAACCGGTCCGTCCGACCAGGGCCGAAATCCGGCCGGCGGGCAGGTCCAGGCTCAGATCGTCCAGAACCCGTTCCTCGCGGCCCTCATAGTGGAAGGTCAGATGGCTGACCGCCAACCCGCCCTGGATGTCCTCCGGTTCGACCGGATCGGCCGGGTCCCGGATGTCAGGCTCCTCGTCCAGGACGCGGTTGATCCGCTCGAGCGAGGCGGCCCCGCGCTGGACCAGATTGACCACCCAGCCCAGGGCCATCATCGGCCAGGTCAGGAGATTGAGATAGGAGATGAAGGCGACGAAGTCCCCCGGACTGATCTCGCCGAAGATGGCCAGCCGGCCGCCGAAGTAAAAAACCACGGCCAGGGACATGTTGGTGAACATGAGCATGAGGGGAAACATGGAACCGGCCACCAGGGTCAGACGGATGTTATCGGACACGTACTGCCGGCCGATGCGGTCCATTTCCTCGATTATCAGGTCTTCCCGGACATGGGCCTGAACGACCCGGATGCCGGCCAGGTACTCCCGGACCTGCTCGGTCATGCGGCCGAACAACTGCTGAACGCCGAGGTAGCGGCTGAACATGGTCCCGCTCAAACGACGCGTCAGGATGGTGACCAGAGGCATGGGCAGCAAAGCCAGGGCCGTCAGGCTCGGGTCGATCCAGAGCATGAAAATAACGGCGGCCAGGCCCAGGCCCAGGGAATCGACCAGGGCCACCAGCCCGAAACCCGAGGCCATGCGCACGCCTTCCAGATCGTTGGTGGCGTGGGCCATGATGTCCCCCGTACCCCGGGAGAGAAACCAGGCCGGGGACAGGGCCAGCAGTTTGGCGTAGAGACGGTTCCTCAGGTCCTCTTCGACGATACGGGAGAAACCCAGGATCAAGCGGCGCCAGATGTAGCGGAACACCCCGATGCCCAGGGCCAGCAGGGCCACGATCACCCCGGCCAGGGCCAGCAGGGACGGCGTGGCGGTCATGTCGGTCAAATGGTCCACGGCGAACTTGATGACCCGGGGGATGAGCAGTTGCAGCAGGTCCACCGAGATCAAGGCGGCCAGCCCCAGGAGGATTCGCAGTCGGTGGCGCACGAAATAGGGCCACAATGTCCGATAACTTTTCATACTCTCTCACTTTAGACTGGAGCGGCCTAGGCGTCAACGCCCGGACCGCAAACAGTTGCGATCGGAGGTCCTTCGGATCGTCGGTTTGGCCCCGCCCGGGTTCCATGGTAAAATACAGACGAAAGGCGAACGATCATGGCCAGGCGGATTGAAAACCGACGTCCTTTTGTCATGGTCCGGATACCGGCCGGGGAATTCGTCATGGGCAGCCGTTTCGGACACGGGGACCTGGACGAACTGCCCGAGCACCGGGTCTGGGTGGACGAGTTCCTCATCGGCCGCCACCCGGTCACCGCTTTGGAGTGGGCCCGGTTTCTGAACGAAGCCGGCCCGCCGGACCCGGCCTTTTTCGAACCCGGGGCGGAAACCACCGTGGTTTCGGCCCGGGGGGGTCACTATCCCCGGCAAGGCTGCTCATTCCATCCGGCCAACGGCGTGACCTGGTACGGCGCCGTGGCTTTTTGCCGCTGGCTTTCGGATAAAAGCGGCCAGAGTTTTCGCCTGCCCACCGAAGCGGAATGGGAAAAGGCGGCCCGGGGCGGCCTGACGGGCCAGCGCTACCCCTGGGGCAACGAAACGCCTGAGGGCCGGGCCCAGTTCCATCAGACCTGGGCCGATCCCAAGCATACCCTGGCCCCGGTCGATGCCTACCCGCCCAACCCGTACGGCCTGAACGACATGGTCGGAAACGTCTGGGAATGGTGTTCCGACTATTACGATCGGCAGTATTACAGCCATTCTCCGCAATCCAACCCCTCGGGACCGGAAAGCGGGGCCCTCCGGGTCCTGCGCGGGGGGGCCTGGGGCCTGCTCGATATTCAGGTCCGTTGCGGCATTCGGGTCGGCGAGTTTCCGGACGCTGCCGACTCCCGGGTCGGTTTTCGCCTGGCCCGCTCGATATAGAGGCGCCAAGGTCTCCCGTGCTAACCTTGCGCGGCTGATCGGATGAATCGTGGCTTGCCAGGATTTTTTCCGCGGATTACGCAGAGGGACGCAGATCATGAAAGAACCTGAAGAAATTCGTGGGAATTCGGGGACGGAAAATCCAGTCCGAGCAGCGGTCAGTCGAGACCCGGAAACTTATGCCATTATCGGTGCGGCAATGGCGGTGCATCGGGAGCTGGGCCGCGGATTCCTCGAAGCGGTCTACCAGGAAGCCCTGCAATTCGAATTTCAGGCGCGGAATATCCCATTTGAACGGGAAAAAGAACTGCCTGTGAGATACCGAGGGACCTTGTTGAAAACCAGTTACAAAGCGGATTTCGTGTGTTACGGCTCGGTAATTGTTGAGCTTAAAGCATTGCAAACACTATCCGGAATTGAAGAGACGCAAATCATCAACTATCTCAAGGCGTCATGTCTGAACAGGGCGTTGATTCTGAATTTTGGAACTCAAAGCCTTCAAACCAAAAGACTTGTTCTAAATCTGCGTGAATCGGCGTAATCGGCGGATACACCAGTCTTCCCTCACCTGCCTCAACGAAGACATATTTCCTTTTTTGGATGGCTCACCCCTCCCCTGGTCTTGACAAGCGAGCCGCCAATGTTATATTTGATCATATGTTCAGATATTGAAACGGAGGAACATGACCACAATTCAAGACAGATCACGGACCGAGGACCTGTGCGGCGCACGAATCATCCACCACGACCAGGTGGCCCGGGCCAGGGAGCAGGTCCTGGTCCCGGCAGAACTGGAAGGCCTGGCCTCCATGTTCAAGGCCCTGGGGGACCCGACCCGGCTTCGCATCGTCATGGCCCTGGCCGACGGAATCGAGATGTGCGTCTGCGATCTGGCGGCCTTTCTCGAGGTGAGTGAATCGGCTGTCTCCCATCAGTTACGCCGGCTCAAGGACCTCCACCTGGTCAGGCGCCGCCGCCAGGGCCAGTGCCTGTACTATGCCCTGGACGACGACCATGTGGCCGGCCTGCTTCAGATCGGCCTGGCGCACGTGCGCGAATAGTTTTTCAACCATAAGGAAGCGTTATGAATTTTATTCTCGATATCATCCGGGCCTCCTGGGTCCTCCTGGTCGATTCCTCGGTTTACGTGTTGTTCGGCCTGCTGGTGGCCGGACTGCTCCGCGCCTTTCTCAACCCCCAGGCCGTGGCCGGGCATCTGGGCACGGGCCGCTTCAAATCGGTCTTCAAGGCCGCCTTGCTGGGCATTCCCATTCCCTTGTGCTCCTGCGGCGTGCTGCCCGCGGCCGCGGCCTTGAAAAAGCAGGGGGCCAACAATGGGGCCACGACCGCCTTCATGATCTCGACGCCCGAGTCCGGGGTGGATTCCATTGCCGTGACCTACGCCCTTCTGGACCCGATCATGACCGTGGCCCGCCCCCTGGCGGCTTTTGCCACGGCGGCCGCGGCCGGTCTGGCGGAAAACCTGTTTGGAGGCGAAAAGGCCGACACCCCGGCCGCCAGGGACCTGAGCTGCCCGCTGGACTCCTGCTGCGACGGGCTGGACTGTCCGCCGGAAGAACACGCCCGGCATCACACCCGGGTCGAAAAATTCGTGGCCGGTCTCAGGTTCTCGATCGGGGAACTCTGGTCCGACATGGCGGCCTGGTTCATGACCGGTCTCCTGTTGGCCGGCCTGATCACCGTTCTCATTCCGCCGGAATTCATGACCCGGTATCTGGGCGGGGGCCTCCATTCGATGCTGCTGATGCTCGCGGTGGGCATTCCCCTGTATATCTGCGCCACGGCCTCGACCCCGATCGCCGCGGCCCTGATCCTCAAAGGCGTCAGTCCCGGAACGGCCCTGGTCTTTCTTTTGGCCGGCCCGGCGACCAACATCACTTCCCTGACGGTCCTGCTGGGCCTGCTGGGCAAACGGGCCACGGCCATCTACCTGGCCGCGATTGCCGTGGCCGCGGTGGTTTTCGGGCTTTTGGTGGACGGCATCTACGCTTATTTCGGACTGACCGCCCA
>JAHJTB010000460.1 GCA_018830135.1 Pseudomonadota bacterium
ACGTATTTTGGACAGCAGTGGCCCCTTTTATCGGTCCGATTCCCCGATCCGCCGGCCGGCGGACCGTCGAGACCGATCCGGCCTTCCCGCCTTTCGCTTCAGGCCTTGACCACATTTTCCCCGGACCGGAATACACCCCGGGTGTCGACGATCAGCCGGGCGTGCCGGCCGATCAGATCGTAATCGAAGGCGTCATGGTCGGTCAGCAGAATGACGCAGTCGGTCCGGCTCAGCGATTCGGCCGTCAGTCCGACTGAATCCAGTTCGAATGAATAGCGCCGCATGGCCGGAAACGTCGGCACGTGGGGATCGGAGTAATCCACCTGGGCGCCCTTGGCGCCCAGTATCTCCATGATTTCGACGGCCGGTGACTCCCGGGTGTCGCCCACATTTTTCTTGTAGGCCAGACCGAGGATCAGAATGCGGGCGTTGTTGAGAGTCAGACCCCGTTCGTTGAGGGCATCCTGGGTTTTGCGCACGACGAATTCCGGCATATTGTGGTTGATCTCGCCGGCCAGTTCGATGAACCGGGTATGAACCCCGTATTCGCGGGCCTTCCAGGTCAGGTAGAAGGGGTCGATGGGGATACAGTGACCGCCCAGTCCCGGCCCCGGGTAGAAAGGGGTGTAACCGAAGGGCTTGGTCGCGGCCGCGTCGATGACCTCCCGGATGTCGATGCCCATCCGATCGGCCACGATTTTCAGTTCGTTGACCAGACCGATGTTGACGGCGCGATAAATATTTTCCAGGAGTTTGGTCAGTTCGGCCACTTGGGTCGAGGAAACGGGTACCACGGTTTGGATCACGGCCTGGTACAGGGCCCGTCCGGCTTCGAGGCAGGCCGGGGTGGACCCGCCTACGACCTTGGGAATGGTCCGGGTCCCGAAACGAGTGTTGCCCGGGTCCTCTCGTTCCGGCGAATAGACCACGAAGACGTCCCGGCCGACTTCAAAGCCCCGGCTTTCCACCCGCGGCCGGATTTCTTCCTCGGTCGTTCCCGGATAGGTGGTGCTTTCCAGGCTGATCAACTGGCCGGCCCTCATGTGCGGCACGAGTTTGTTCACGGTATCGACGACGAATGACAGATCGGGTTCGCGGTGCCGATTCAGGGGCGTGGGGACGCAGATGATCAAAGCGTCCGGCTCGCCGGCCCGGATGAAGTCACTGGTCGCCTCGAGCCTCCCGGCCCGGACGGCCGCCCCGACCCGTTCGGCCGGATATTGCTGGATGTATGACCCGCCCGAATTAAGCAGCGTCACCTTGGATTCGTCGATATCGAAACCCAAGACCTTGAAGCCGCTCTCGGCAAAGGCCAGGGAGAGCGGCAGTCCGACGTAACCCAGTCCGCACACGCCCACCAGGGCCGAGCGATCCTCGATTACACTCAAAAATCGCTTGAGCATATGGTCCTCCACTCAGACCGCGCCTCGAATCGTTTCCACGATCCGGTCGACGGTATCGTCCGTGAGATAAGGATGCATGGGAAGGCTGAATATTTCACGGGCCGCGCTCTCGGAAACGGGAAAGTCCCCGGGCCCGTAACCCAGATTCCGAAAGGCCTCCTGCAAGTGCAGGGGCTTGGGATAATAGATGGCCGAAGGTATGCCCGCGTCCTGGAGCGCCCCCTGGATCGACTCGCGATTGGGGGATCGGACCGAATACTGAGCCCAGGCGCACAACCGGTCTTCCGGGGTCGCCGGGGTCCGGACCAGGCCGGCCAGCCCGGTCGTGTACCGGGAGGCCGCGCGTTGTCTCGCTTCGAGTTCCTCCGGAAACACCTCCAGCTTGACCAGCAGGACGGCGGCCTGGATCGTGTCCAGTCGCCCGTTCAAACCGATCCGGACATTGTCATACTTGTTCCGACCCTGCCCATGTACGCGGATCGAACGCAGGACCTCGGCTTCCGCCGCGTCGCGGGTGAAGATCGCACCGCCGTCTCCATAGCAGCCGAGCGGTTTAGCCGGGAAAAAACTGGTGGCCCCGATGTGCCCCAGGGCGCCGCAAACCCGTCCGAAATACCGGCCGCCGAAACTCTGGGCCGCATCCTCCAGAACGAACAGTCCGTGCCGTTCGGCCACGGCCATCAACTCGCGGTAGTCGGCCGGCAGTCCGAACAAATCCACCGGTATGACGGCCCGGGGGTTGAGGTCTCCCGCCTGCCGGACCTTGCGGACGGCCTCTTCCAGCAGGGCGGGGTCCAGGTTGAGGCCTTCTTCATCGATGTCGACAAATACGGGGGTCGCCCCGAGCAGGGCCACGACCTCGGCTGTGGCGACAAAGGTGAAGGGCGGGGTGAACACCGCGTCACCCGGCCCGATGCCCCGGGCCATGAGCGCCATAAGCAGCGCGTCGGTCCCCGAACCGCAGGCTACGGCATGTTCGGCGCCCACGTATCGAACCAGTTCCTGTTCGAGACGCTCCACCTCGGGTCCCATGATAAACTGGCCATGGGCCAGGACCGCGTCGATGGCCGTCCGAACGTCCGGCCCGATCTTTTCCATCTGCGCCTTGAGATCGATAAAGGGAATGCCCATTTTTACTCCAGGGCCGGCCTTCAGTCCGGCCGGGATTCGAGATTCAGTCCGTCCGGGGTCTCCCGGTAAATAGCCCCGCAGGCCGGACAGGTCAAGTCCTCATAAAGCCGCTCGCCGCATATGCAGGCCCAACCTACTTGCCGCGCGGGGTTCCCGACCATGAGGGCCTGGTCCGGAACGTCCCGGGTCACCACGGCCCCGGCCCCGATAAAGCAATACCGACCCAGCGTATGGCCGCAGATGATGGTCGCGTTGGCGCCAATGGTCGCGCCCCGGCCGACCCGGGTCGGACGAAATTCATGCTTTCTGGAAATATGGGCCCGGGGATTGAAGACGTTGGTAAAGACCATGCTCGGCCCGCAAAAGACGTCCTCTTCCAGGGTCACGCCCTGATAGACCGAAACGTTGTTCTGGATTTTGCACCCGTCGCCGATAACGACCTCCGGCCCGACGACCACGTTCTGCCCCAGGTTGCATCGGGCGCCCAGGCGGACGCCGGCCATGATATGGGAAAAGTGCCAGATTTTGGTGCCGGGCCCGATGGTGGCCCCGGGGTCGACCACTGCGCTGGGGTGGACGTAGTAATCCGGCTGGGGGGACGCGGTTGACAGGCTCGCAGGGCGAGACTCCCGCCTGGTTTCCAATGCTTCCTGGCAGCCATTGAGAACGGCCAGGACCTGGCAGGCCTCCAGGCCGTCGGTTCGAGGCGTTCGCCGGGTCGCCTGGCATTCCAGGAAATGCTCGCACTCACGCCGAAGCGGCTCCATCTCTTCCAGGGTCTCGACTTCGGCCGGCGCCTTGTGGGCCACCGGTACATTGCCTTCCCAGGTGATGGTATGCGAGTACAACTCGAGCTTCCGGCCCCAGGGAACGGTGTCGTCAAAAACAGCCATTTTCTCCTGGCCGACGACCACCAGTTTCTGTTCCTTGAATGGATGCAGCCAGGAGACGAAAATATGGGCCATGACCCCGCTGGGAAAACGAAGCTGGCTGACGGTCACGTCCGAAATCTTGTGATGGAGATAGTTGCCCCCCTCCGCCCGGATCGACTCGGGCATTTCTCCCAACAACCCCAGGATGACTGAAATGTCGTGGGGCGCGAAAGACCAGAGCACATTCTCCTCCCGCCGCAAACGCCCCATGTTGAGCCGGTTCGAATAGATATAAAGGATACGGCCCAGGGCGCCGGAATCCACCAGTTCCTTGAGCCTGAGCACGGCCGGGTGGTACCACAGCAAGTGCCCGACCATTAAAATTCGCTTTTTTTCGTCGGCCAGTTGGACCAGTTCCCGGCCTTCCTCCAGAGAAAGGCAGAGGGGTTTTTCCACGAAGATGTCCTTTCCGGCCAGCAGGCTGGCCCGAACCAAGGCCCCGTGGGTTTCGGCCGGGGTGGAGACCGCCACGCCGGTCACGGCGGGATCGTCCAGTACCTCTTGCGGAGATTCGGTGATTTCCACGTCCGGATAGGACGCCCGCAGACGCTCGCGGACCTCCGGATTGATCTCGCAGACCCGTCTAAGAACTCCTAGCCCGTGGAAGTTGCGGACCAGGTTTTTACCCCAGTACCCGCCCCCGATAACAGCCACTCCGGGGGTTGAATTTTCTGGCATATTCGGCGCCTCCGACCGTCGTTTCCTGGGGCAGATTATCAAGTGCGGTTTCGAGTGTCAACTAACTGTTATTTGTGTTATATGATAGAGTAATATAATATGACTGTTATTTCGGCCCTCTTTCACGGCTTGCCCGGAAGGCCTGGAAAAGTGCCGCTTTGAGCGTCTTCTACTCATAAACGAATCGCTGAACTCATAGGTGCTCAATGCCGGATCGCCACGAAACGGACCAGCCATCAATCGCCGCAAAGACATCCCATCATGGACGCGGTTCCGAACCGGCTGCAATCATCGATTCCGGGAGGCCGGTCCAGCCCGGACCGGACGCCATGGTTGTCGGCCCCCTGCATCAATTGGCTTCAGCACTCGCGGCCGCCTGCAGCCCGGACGAAATCTATCAGGCCGCCCTTGAAACCGCCAGGGTCCTGACCGGATGCCTCGCCTCCGCGTTTTTCACACTGGATTCCCAAAGCCGTCCCGATGCGGTGGTCTTGCATGGCGATGCCCCATTTCGGGACCGGCTGGCCGAATGCCTGAAAGGCAATGACATTTCCGGACCGGTGCTTTTTAAACCCGGGTTGTCCCTGATCCGCTTCCCGTATCCGGCGGCTGCCTTCCCGGAAGAACCGGTCCTGCTCGACCTTTTGATCGCCCCGGTGGTTTGCCGGCGTCACCCGAACGGCGGTCTGGCCCTGGTTTGCGAATCCATCAGTCCCCCGCCGGCTTCGATCCGTCTTGGACTTGAAACCCTGGCCGCCCAAACCGCCTTGGCCCTGGATCGCCTGCATGCGGAACGGGATATCGAACGAGTCGAAAACCTGTGCGGGCTTCTGGTCGACGCTCCCAACACGGTGGTCCTGACCCTCGGACCGGAGGGTATGGTTACCGGCTGTCGTCCATCACCCGATCGAATCGCCTCCTTTCCGCATAGATACCTGCTAGGCGAGCCTCTGGATCGAATCGCTGATAACCCGCGGGACGCCGAACGCCTGCGGGAAGTGTTCCAGGAATGCCGAGACCGGAAGACGCCCAAGTCCCATCAATTCCTTTGTCGCCCGCCCCGGGGAAACCCCTTCGAGGCCGAGGTCCGCCTGTCCCCGCCGCTTTCCGGAGATGCGTCGGCCCCGCATCACGCGGTCTTGCGTGAAATCAGGCCGGACGAAAAGGCCTGGCTGGCCCTGCGCGAAACGGCCGAACAGTACCGGATGATTTTTGACAACGCCAGCGAGGCCATTTTCGTGGCCCAGGACGGTGAACTGCGCGTGACCAATCGCATCGCTTCCAAATTGGGGGGCGTGCCCTCGGAGCAGTTGTTCGGACGAAGCTTCCTCGACTGGATTCACCCCGATGACCAGGAGATGGTGATCAACTACCATTTCAAAAGGCTACGGGGCGAAAGGGCGCCGGACGAATATGACTTTCGTGTGATCGACAAGGACGGATTGATCAGATGGGTGAACATCCGGCCGGTCAAAATTACCTGGGAGGGCCGTCCGGCCACCTTGAACTATCTGCGCGACGTCACCGAGCCAAGGCAAGCGGCCGAATCCCTCCGAGAGTCGGAGGAAAAGTACCGGCTTCTCGTGGAAAACTCCCTGGCCGGCGTCTGCATCATTCAGGAGAGGCGGATGGTTTACGTCAACCCCTGTCTGGCGGACATGCTCGGCTACGACCGAACGGACGAACTGATCGGCCGTCCGTTCTGGAGCCTGGTCCATCCCGAGGAGCAAAACGAGGCCCGGGAAATCGGCCTGCGGTTGGAAACCGGGGAAATCCAGTCCGGGCACTACTTCATCCGAGGCCAGACCCGGGATGGGCAAACGGCCTGGTTCGAACTGCGAGCGGCCCACGGGGCCATTGGGGGGCGTCCGGCCGTGGTGGCCAACCTGATCGACTTGACCGGCCGTCGGCAAGCCGAACGGGCTCGACAGTTGGCCGAAGAAAAATATCGCGGTATTTTTGAAAACGCGGCCGAAGGCATTTTTCAAATCGGGACCGACGGCCGATTTATCAATGCCAACCCGGCCTTGTCCCGAATACTTGGCTACGACTCCCCCGTGGATGTGCTCGAAGGCGGCGTTGAAGTCCTGGAGGGACTTCAGCTGGACCCCGCGGTCATCGAGGAAATCGTCCGCCTGTTGCCGCAACGGGGCGCCCTCCAGCACTTTGAAAGCGAAATCACCCGCCGAGACGGTACGCGGGCCAACGTATCCCTCAGTATCCGGGGCGTGAGAGACGAGAAAGACCATCTGACCCATTATGAAGGCTTCCTCCAGGACATCACGGAACAGAAACGGATCGAGGACGAGCAGACCAGCCTGCAGGCCCAACTCCAGCACGCCCAGAAAATGGAGGCCGTCGGCACCCTGGCCAGCGGCATCGCTCACGATTTCAATAACATTCTTCAGGTTATCTCCGGGTTTATTCAGATCATGATGGCTTACGGGGATGAGATTCCGAAACAAACGCTCTATCTCAAGGAGATGGACCGTGCCGTCCGAAGGGCCGCCGATCTGGTCGTCCGCCTGTTGACCTTCAGCCGCAAGGTCAAAGCCGAAATGCGTCAGTTGGACCTGAGCCATCTCGTTTTTCGCATGGTCCGGGTCCTGGAGCGGACCATACCCAAAATGATCGATATCGATCTGCGTTTCGCCCCCAACCTCGATCAAATCATGGGCGACCCCAACCAGATCGAGCAACTGCTGATGAATCTGGCCTCCAATGCCAAGGACGCCATGCCGGATGGCGGCCGGATCACGATCGAAGCGGAAAACATACCCTGGGAAACCGCCGAGGGGCTGTGCGTTTCGGGTCTGAACCCGCGAGACTATGTCCTGTTGAGCTTTTCGGACACAGGGCACGGCATGGACCCCGAGACGCTCAAACATGCCTTCGAACCCTTTTTCACGACAAAACGCACGGGCGCGGGCACGGGTCTCGGGCTTTCGACCGTTTACGGCATCGTCAACGGTCACGGCGGCAATATCACCTGCCTCTCCGAGCCCGGTCAGGGTGCGGTTTTCAGTATCTACCTGCCGTCCGTGAAGGGTCGGGCGGATGTGCTCCCGGACGTGCCTTCCATCCATTGCGATGCCTCTCCGGGCGGCGATGAAACCATCCTCCTGGCCGATGACGAACCGGCCATTCTGAGCGCGGCCCAGGAAATGCTGCAACTTCGCGGCTACCGGACCATCCTGGCCAAGAGCGGAGAAAAGGCGCTCGAACTGTTCCAGGGCCATGGGCGGGACATCGACCTGGTCATCCTGGACCTGGGCATGCCCGGCATGGGCGGCAGGCAATGCCTCCGGGAAATCCTGAAACTCGACCCGACGGCCAAGGTGATCATCGCCAGCGGATATTCCTCCGACGAACAGATACAAAGCGTTCTCGAATTTGGCGCCATGACGTATGTCAGCAAACCGTATCGTTACCGGGAACTCCTCAAAATCATCCGTCAAATCCTGGACGATGACCCGCCATCCGGCGTGTATCCTGGTAACGATACCCCTTCCACTCCGAGCCGGGCCTGACCCAGCCGCGCCCGGGCCTCCGCCGGGTTAACCGTGGTCGGCCCGCATCGGGTATTCGATTGCCGGGCCCGTTCATCCCCCCATCGCCGCATCGGGGAGGCAAGCCGGCACGGAGTCCCTCCAACCTGCCTCGTTCATTTTTACGCATCCCGGGTCCGGATCGTGAGAGGGATTTTACCGAAAAACCGAGCATGGGAGGTCGTTCATGTACTGTCCGCAATGCGGCGTTGAAAATCCCGGTGGAGCCTCATACTGCATCCGATGCGGTGCGCCGCTGGTTGCCGGCCAAGGTTGCCGGGGCCCGGCCGGTCCTTACCCCCGTGTGGAAAATCATCTGGTTTGGGCCATTCTGGTGACCTTGTTTTGTTGCCTCCCCTTGGGCGTCGTGGCCATCGTCCAGTCCGCCGGCGTCAACACCCTGGTGGCCGCCGGGGATTACCAGGGCGCCGTCAAAAAGGCTGACAGCGCGAAAGTTTGGATATGGATATCCTTCGGCCTCGGGCTGGCATCCGTCATCCTTTCCATCATTCTCACCGGGTGCCCCGCCATCCTCCAGATAATCCTGGGGAGCACTCCATAGATGAATGATGGAATGAACTGTGGGACCGGCATCCGGTCACGCCTGCAACGCCTCGCCCTGATGTCCACCCATTGAGCGCTTTGGAGAACGGCATTTATCGGCATTTACCAATGGTCGGCCCGAAAATTCTATGATAAAATAATTACATTTTGGATATTGCAGTTGGGTTCGTAACGACGGAGTTCGGAGCCGTTCATGGCCGCGACCGCCCAACCGGGGATACGGGCCGGCGCGGAGGCGGCCCAACCCGCCTCGATTACTTTCACGATTCTCGGGTTTGGTTCGATAAAAGGACATTTACCGAAAAACAGGGAATGGGAGGTCGATCATGTACTGTCCACAGTGTGGAACCGAAAATGCCGAGGGAACAGCCCACTGCATCCAATGTGGTGCGGCGCTGGAAGGCGGCCAGGTCTTCCAGCCCCCGGGCGGAGCCCCTCAGCCGCTCGTGAAAAACCATCTGGTCTGGTCCATTCTGGTGACCCTGTTCTGTTGTCTCCCCTTTGGCATCGTAGCCATTGTCAAGTCAGCCGGCGTCAACACCCTGGTGGCCGCCGGGGATTATCAGGGCGCCATCGAAAAGGCCAACAGCGCGAAAAAATGGATATGGATATCCTTTGCCGTCGGCCTGGTGGTCATCATTATCTCGATCATTCTTCAGGTACTTGCGGTCCTCTCGCAGAAGATGTAGTCCGGATGACAGGATGAACGGCGGGCCCAGCATCCGGTCGCGCCTGGAAACAATCGCCCTGACCGGCGGCGCGATCCTGGCTCTGGTCGTCCTGTACCAATGGGACCCCGCCGTTTCCGGAATGTATCCGTCCTGCCCCTTTCAGGCCCTGACCGGGTGGTACTGTCCGGGATGCGGCACCCTGCGGGCCATACACCACCTGCTCCACGGCCGCATCTTCACGGCCATGGGGTTCAACGCCCTGGCGATCCTGACCCTGCCGTTCATGGGCTACGCCCTGGTTTCCGAAGCGGCCCGCGGGCTGATCGGACGGGGGCTGCCCGGCATTTTCATTCCCGCGGCCTTTATCTGGGCCTACCTGGCCCTGGTCTTGGTTTTCGGCATCTTGCGCAACATCCCCTATGGCCCCTTGAGCTGGCTGGCCCCCTAGACGCGGATTTTGCGGCTGGGTTGGTACCGAGGCCTTCTGAAAAAAACAACTCCGCCGCTGAGATTCAGGATTGATGGCGGTCGAAAACGTGCCGAGGGTGCTGAGACGAAAAAAGGGCGGTTCGCTAGCGCCTTTCTACCGGGTGGCTTCCCCTGCCGCTTTTGAATGTCCGGCTTTTTCCAGGTAGCCCTCGGCCAGCCTCAAATATTTTTGTATTCGAGGATCGTCAGGCCTGAGGCGCAAGGCCAATTGAAAAAAAGGATATGCCGTCTTGATTCTATCCGCCTTGGCCAATGTCAGGCCAAAGCCCACGGCATCGTCGGCATTGACTTTCTCGGATTCCAGGATGGCTTTAAAATATATCTCCGCTTCCACGGGCTGGTCCAATGCGAGTAAGGCCAAGCCGAGATCAAAATTGGCTTTCACGTTCTCTCGATCCGTTCTCAGCACCGCCCGCAATTCGGTGATCGCCTTCTGTGTATCCTCCAGGATATTTCGGGCCATTTTCAGATTGGCCCGAGCCTCCGCGTAATCCGGCTCCAAGACAAGAGCAGACTCCAATTGGCCAATCCCTTGCCGTAAACGGCCGTTGCGTACCAGGGCCATTCCCAATTCGTTGCGCAACATAGCGTCATAGGGATTCAGTCGCCGGGCACGTTCAAGATATAGCGTCCCCTCTCCGATCTGACCGGTCTTGATCAAGGCCAGGCCGAGATTAGCGAGGGCTTTATCAAAGTCTGGATACATTCGAAGCGCCTTCTCGAAATACGGGATGGCTGCCTGATACCGGCCCAGCTTCACGAGGGCCGCGCCCATGTTGTGTTCCACCAGCCAGTTCTCTTCCGTGATCTCCTGAGCCCGTTGCCACAATAAAAACTCATTCCTCCAATAGCCAGCCTGTTTATAAGTGATCATGCTAAATCCGAGCAAAACAACGCTCCAAACGGCAATATACAAGACGGTAGGCAAGCCGTATCGATTCATAACAGCGAAGGATCCCCAGGCCAGCACGATGAACAGGCCAATCAACGGCACATACGTGTAGCGGTCGGCCATGGACTGGTTTCCAACTTGAACTAAGCCGATGACCGGAAGCAGAGTTCCCAAGTACCAAAACCAACCGATCGCGAGATAAGGGTAATGGGGCCTTAGGCGAACGGCCATAATGGTCACAGCCAATAAAAGGGCCGCCGCCAAGCCGGTCGACCACCAGGAAATATGATCGGGATAAGGATAATAAGGCGCCAAACCGGTCGGAAGAATCATTTTCCAGGCATAGGCTACATACGAGGTCAACGCATTTGCGAGGCGCACGAGGAATGGAAGACTCTCCAATTGGGCCACTGCCCCCCCCTGCTTCTGGGCCATATATGTGATCATCGACGAAAGGGCCGACAAGAAAAAAAGGGGCAGCTTTTCCAGAATCAAGCGCCAAATCAGAGCAGCAGGATTCGAAACCTTCTTGTTTTCATAAGGCAGGCGCCCCAGCGGCCAGAAATCCACCAGGAGCAGAGCAAAGGGCAATGTAACCAGCATCGGCTTGGTCATGAGGCCGAGTGAAAAAAAAAACAGGACCATGGCGTAGCGACCCGGGCTTGGCGAACGGGTATAGAAAAAATATGACCGCATGGTCAGCAACCAGAAAAGCGTGCTCAAGACATCCTTCCGTTCCGAAATCCAGGCGACTGACTCGACATGAAGAGGATGGAGGGCGAACAGGGCGGCTACGATAAAGCTGGGCCATGGCTGCCGGGTCATCCCGGTGAGGAGAAAAAGCAGGAGTATGGTGTTGATCAAATGGAATAGGAGGTTGATCAAATGATGCTCCCCGGCGTCCAGGCCGAAGAGCTGGATGTCAAACATGTGGGAAAGCCAGGTCAGGGGATGCCAGTTCGATGCGTGTGGGGTTGAGAACGCCCAGATCAGATTGTCCCAGGATAATCCGCTGTGAATCCGGTAGTTTTTCAGAATATACGAATCATCATCAAATACAAAACCAAACCCGGAAACCTGCCAATAACAGATCAGCGTCAGGCCGATCAAGCCCCCAATGGCGAGCAGCAAACCTTGATTGTAACGATGATCGTTCAAATTGGCCAATCCGCTGAGGAAGTAGGGTCCGTCAACAACCTCTCAAGTCAGATACCATCCGTGGACCAACTTGTCAATTATTACCGGAAGTACAAACTGCTCTCGGAATATTGACAGGTTAGAAAAGAAGCATCGTTATATTTATAATCAGTCGAGTGATCCACTCAATCAAAAAGCGGAAGACTCCCTTCTTGTTCTTGCGACGGAAACAAAGCGGCGTCATGGACGCGTTTACCTGGATTCACCCCATTTTCCACATTGCCCTTTCCGTTTTGCCAAGGGACGTTCCTCCTGCCCCAAGGCCTTTTTTTTCTTGGCCAATCTACTAGGCGAGGGGCATACCTCATGGATGACACCGTGTTATGGGCCCTTCTCCGGAACCTGAACGGTGGAGGTCCCCTGGATTCAGAGAAGATTGGCCCCCAGTTCCGCGACCCTGGAACGCTCGCCTTTGAGCAGAGTGACGTGCCCGCCCAGGTCGGCGTGCTTCAGTTTCTCGATCAGGACAGTCAGGCCGTTCGTGGCCGAGTCGAGGTAAGGATGGTCGATCCGCTGGATGTCACCGGTAAACATGATTTTCGAACCTTCCCCGACTCGGGTCAGCAGGCTTTTTATCGTGTGCGCGGTGCAGTTCTGGGCCTCATCGACCAGGATGAACTGTCGGGCCACGCTCCGGCCCCTGATATAGGACAAGACCTCCATCTCGATCCGGTTGGTAAAGGTCAGTTGTTCCTCGATGTCAAAGCCCTGGTTTCTCACGGCGCCGCCCATGCGGCCCGAGCGCCCGCCGGGGTCCTGCGTGGGCGTGCCGCGAAACAGGCAGCCCAGGTTGTCGAAAATCGGCTGCATCCAGGGCCGAATCTTATCCATCTTGTCCCCGGGCAGGTAGCCGATATCCTGCCCGTCCAGGGGAATGACCGGCCGGGTTACCAGAAGCCGGGTGTACAGGTTCTGCTCCAGGACCAGTTCCAACCCCGCCGCCAGGGCCAGGAGCGTCTTCCCGGTTCCCGCGCCGCCGGGCCAGGGTGACGATCTTGACGTTTTCGTCCAGCAGCAGTTCCAGGGCGAAGTCCTGTTCCTTGTTGCGTGACCTGAGGCCGAAACATTCGGCCGCGTCGCTGATCTGAAGCGGCAGCACCTCCCCGTTGATATACCGTCCCAGACCGGACATGGACGGGTTTTCGTTGCATTTCAGCACCACGAATTGATGGGGGTGCCTGTCTTCGTCGTGCGGAAAATCCAGGCGTCTGTTTTGGTAAAAATCGCCCAATTCCGACCGGGTGACGACCACTTCCCGCTGCCCGGAGTACAGTTTGCCCACGTCGACCCGGTCGTTGGCCAGGTCCTCGGCCTTAAGGCCAAGCACATCCGCCTTGACCCGAAGGTTCAGGTCCTTGGACACCAGAACGACCGGACCGTTGCTCGATTCCTCCTCCAGATTCAAGGCAATGGCCAGGATGCGGTTGTCCGCCTTTTTCAGGTCCAGACATTCCAATTCATGGGGCCTGGTTTCCTGGTGATAGTTGTTGACTTCAACTCGCAACGTTCCCCCGTTGGGCAAGGCCACGCCTTCGGCCAGACTGCCTTGAACCCGCAGTCCGTCCAGAATTCGAGACACCTCCCGGGCGTTGCGGCCGATCTCGTCCTGCCGGCGCTTCTGGTCGTCGATCTCCTCGATGACGGCCAAAGGAATGACTACGTGATTGTTATCGAAGACAAAAAGGGCGTTGGGGGAGTGGAGCAGGATGTTGGTGTCGATAATGAACGTTTTTCGGCTCCCGGATGGGGGGGCGGCTACGGCAAGCAAGTTTTGCGTCGGCATTGAAAGATATACACCTCCATGACCAGACCGGTCCTGACCGGCGGTTCCATGAGACCCTTTCGACGTTCGAACGATTTTACCCGTGCGGCGCCGCATTTCATGTGGCGGTTTGATGACATTTTGTCATCCGCCGTTCAAGCCCTCCGCGGCCTTGCCGCGGGGAAGGCGCCCGCCCCGCATGTTTTAGCTCAAGCCGACCCGGGGTTTTCCGGGCCCTGTCCTTGGCATCCCGACCCGTCCACTGTTTTTTTCTTGACCGCACCCGGCTGTAAAGATATGGTTTTTCCCAATCTGAACCTGTACCGCCAGCAGTTGGCCGGGACCTGGCCGCGGGGCGGAT
>JAHJTB010000461.1 GCA_018830135.1 Pseudomonadota bacterium
CCATGGGTTCGTCAAGAAACATGACCCGGGGTTCCGAAACCAGGGCCCGGGCCACGTAGACCCGCTGCCGCTGGCCGCCTGACAACTCGCCGACGCGGCGGTCGCGCAGGGGCCACATGTCCATCCGTTCCAGGGCCCGTTGGGCCGCTTCACGATCGGCCCGGGCATAGCGAAGCCGGGTCAGACCGCTCCGGGGCCGGCCCATAAGCACCACGTCCATGACCGATACCGGGAAGCCCTGGTTGTGGCCGGGGCGCTGAGGCATATACCCGGTCAGCGGCGCCGCCTTGTCCGGCGGGAGACCCAATACCCGGACCGTGCCCCGCCGGGGCTTGAGCAGTCCGAGCATGAGCCGAATCAGGGTGGTCTTGCCCCCGCCGTTCGGACCGATAACGGCCATGAAATCGCCCTCGCGCACGGTCAGGTCCGCGGCCGTCAGCACAGGCTGGCCGTTGTAGGAAAACCACAGGTCCCGGATTTCAATCACCGGTTCGTTCATGGTCGGACTCCAGGAAAACCAGGGGTTTGGGCCGGGATCGGCCTTTTCGGCCGTTTTTCCCTTTCAACCCGGATTTTGCAGTTGTCTTCTACTGCGGCGCCAAAATCCGGGTTGAATCCATAGTGCAACTCAGTTGCAAAAATGTCAAACAAAATCAGACCGGTCAAAACCGGCGTCCGGGCCTGAACCCGCGCCCGCCTCACCTTCAGACCAGGCCCTGCTCGATCAGATCGTCGAAAAAGTCGGACCACGACAGCCCCAGCGCCTTCAGCCCGGCACGGCCATAGTGCATGTTGGCTTCGATAACCAGCCAGCGTCCTTCGTGAAAAACGACGTCCAGGCCCACGTCGTCGAACCGGGCCCGGTGGGCCGTGTCCAGGGCGAACGCCACGCCTTCCTCGGAAACGCCGTCCGATTCCAGGCCCCCCCCCCGCCGGAGGTTGGTTCTGAAGTCGCCGGGCGGGCGAACTCGCCAGTAGGCGGCCAGGAGCCGGCCGGCCACGATCACCACCCTCAGGTCCCGTTCCAGGGCCAAATACTCCTGGACCAGGGCCGTCCGGGTCAGCTTGAGATATTCGCGCCAATCGTTTTCATCCCGGATCAGAAACACGCCTCTCCCCTCCCCCCAGCCTCGGGGTAGTTTGGCCACGAAGGGCGGGGAAAAATGACGACCGACCTCCTCGGTCTGCCGTCCGAAAAAAATCCGGGTCCTGGGTCGGGGCAGGCCCAGCAGGGCGAACAGAGTATTCTGCCTGATTTTATCGGCCAGGTAGTAGTAGTCCCGGGCCGAGGGAAAGACCCGCTTGCCCGCGTCGGCCAGGGCCTGGGCATAGTAGTGCGTGGGGTAAAGAATCCGGTCGGCTTCAAGTATGGCCGCCCGGTCCTCCGGAGCGTAGTCTTCCAGGTTCGGCTTGACGCCGAGGATACGGACGCGGCGGCAGCCCCTGGGACGGAATCCCAAAGCGAGGCGTTGCGGTGTCATGCTCACCTCCTGAAGCATCGGGCCGATTTCCCGATACGGACCGGGTCGATTCGGAGGATTCGGACAAATCCTATTTGACACTTTTTTGAATGATAAGATAATATCATTTATACCTTTCGGATAAGGAGCCGCCAAGTGTCCGAACTGCGTCGTTTCCTGCGTCTGGCCAAACCATACCGAGTGGAGTACGGTCTCTTTCCTCTTTCGGGACGGGACGGTGAAATTCGGTCCAGTGTTCTCAAGAACATCAGCGGAGGCGGCCTGCTATTCCATTCGCCGGACCCGTTCCCCTTGGGCCGGCAGATTCTGTTGAAAATCCAGTTGACGGGCTGGCGGGAACATGGAGACGAGCTGATCGAATCCGAAAATGAGAACGAAACAGTAATACTGACGGCTATCGCCGAAGTCAAATGGTCTGAACCGGACCCGGAAGCGTCGGGCTTCGCCATCGGGGTCGAGTTTTTGGGCCGCATTTTAAGCTGAAATCGAGGTCTGGACTATGTCAGAAAATCTGCCCGTCATCCGCTTGGAGCTAAACTCCGGCGTTTTCAAGATCAAGACCGAGGAAGCGATCTATCACATCTCGGTCAGTCCGGACAGCAGCCTGAGCCGGGTGGTGGAAAAGGTTGTTGAAACGGAAAGCGCTCGCCAGACCGTACCCGCACTGGACCTGGACGTCTCCTCCGCTGACCTGGATGATTTCTACCGTGAAGTATCCGAGGAGATGTACACGGAAATCGGGCAGTTGGCCCGCAAACTCTCCCTGTCCATCAAGGACATTCCGGGGGAAGCCATCCACCGCGTGGACATTGAACGGACCGGTCGCGAGTTGGAAGAGGCCAAGGGCCAGCTGGAGGACATCGTCCAGATGACGGAAAAGGCGACCATGGACATCATGGACCTGGCCGAATCGATTCAGGACGACTGTTCCAGCCTGGTCGATCAACTCCAGACCATCAAGGACCTGGAGTTCGTGCAGTCCGGCGCCGCTTCGGACGACGACTGGGACGACGAGCCGGCCGAAGCCTCGGAACCGGCCCAGGCCCCCTTGACGGACCAGGCAGCCATCGCGGTCTTGAGCGCCGTCATCGAGACCGAAACCGGTCTGAGGGAGGCTGTCAGCCAACTGCCGGTGGCCGGGGAAGCGGACCAGTCCGAAGAACCCGAACCCGAGGCCGAGGCCCAGCCCGAACCCCAGCCCCAGAAAATCACGACGTATGAGTTCGAGACCGACGTGGTCTTTCAGACCTTGTATGAATTCTGCACCAATGAGGCGGTCAAAGATCATATCAAGGCCATGCGCGCCGAACAGGAGACCGCCTTCGACCAGGCCGCCGTACTCAAGACCCTGACCGATCTGGCCCCGACCGTAACCGTGGAAGACAATTTCTTCAATTTCCCGATCGTGGCCATTCTCAAGTCCCTTTTCCAGGCGACCAATAACGACAAATTCAAAGCGACCCTGAAAAAAATGAACCAGACCGCCGGTAATATCTTTCTCGACGCCGTGCTGCCCCTGGAGGGCCGGGTCGAGGAAAAGGAGATTCCCGCGCCGGCCAAGGCCCCCGCCGCCGCTCCGAAACCGGCCGGCCGGCCCGGCCTGCCCCAGGACCGGATCGATGCCCTGCTTGCCCTGATCGACGAAAACCTGAGTCGGCTGGAAGCGGAAAAAGCGCGACTCGAGGAGGCCGGTCCGGCGGCGTCTTCCTCCGGGTCCGCCATCTCGGGCGATCTTACGACTATCAAGATCGGGGATCGCGACCTCATCATCAATGCGGTCGAACTCTCCAGCGAACTCATCCATCGGGTCATGGCACGCTTGACGAGCATTCTCGAGGCCCTCAGTTTCCAGGACCTCTCCGGCCAGCGCATCTTCAAGATCGTCCGCCTCATCGGCGACATCCAGGTCCAGCTCCTCAGCCTGCTCGTCTCCTTCGGGGCCAAACTCAAAAAGAAGCAGCAGGAGGCCAAAGCCGTCATCTCTTCCAAAGACGCGGACAAACTGGCCCAGGAAGAGGTTGACAAGATGCTCGAACGCATCTCCAGCCCCTCGGACCTCAAAGGCCCGGAATCGGAAGGCCGTCTGGACCAGGACGCCGTGAACCAGCTGCTGGGCGATCTGGGTTTCTAAACCCGGGACGGAACCGAATGACCCGCATGTCCGAAGACCCCGACCAGGCGACCCCCTGGGCCACAGACCCGGAAGAGCCCGTGGTCGTGCCCATCGAAAACTGGATCGACCTGCACACCTTCCGGCCCGATGAAGTTTCCCGGGTACTGGACGCCTACCTGGAGGCCGCCCGGGAAAAGGGCCTGCCCGAAGTCCGAATCGTCCACGGCAAGGGCCGGGGCGTTCTCAAGGCCGGGGTCCTGGCCTTTCTGGACCGCTCCGCCCACGTGTCCGCCCACTCCCCGGCCCCGGAAGACCGGGGCGGCTGGGGGGCGACCCTGGTCCGGCTCCGGCCCGGGCCGCCGGCCGGCGCTTCTTGACTTTTGGTCCGCCGATGATTAGGTTTGGTCAAATATGAAAATCGAGGGATGAACGTGCTGCCTCAACAAAACAGTCTTTTGGACGGCCTGGCTTCGGTGCTGGGCCTCTTGCTGACGATATACATGTGGATGATCATCATCCGGGCGGTCATCTCCTGGGTCAACCCCAATCCCTACAACCAGGTGGTCCGGTTCCTCGACCGCCTGACCGAACCGGCCCTGCGCCATGTCCGGCGCATTCTGCCTTTCAGCTACGGCGGTTTGGACTTTTCCCCGATCATATTGATCTTGATCATCATTTTTGCGAATGACTTCGTGGTGACCTCCCTGCGGGCTCTGGGACACGGCCAGTCGGCCGCGGTGGTCCTGCCCCTGTTTCTCGTCAGCTTCATTCGGATGATGCAAGGCATCCTCTTTGCCTATATGATCGTGGTCATCGCCCGGGCCGTCATTTCCTGGATCAGCCCGGACCCCTACAACATGATCGTACGCTTCATCTACGGACTGACCGAACCGGTGCTCTACCGGCTGCGCTCGACGCTGCCCCTGGTCTTCGGGGGGCTGGACCTTTCACCCATCGCCTTGCTCGCCGTAATATATTTCCTGAATATCGGCCTGAGCTACCTGCAGGCCCTGGTTATCGGGGCATTTGGTTAAGGTCGGACCGCCGGCCTTGATCCGGCCGGCCCCGGATACGGCGTCATGATGGAGCCATGACCGGAAATCCCGAGGTTCCGCGGATGGAAGAACCGGCCTTGCCGCTCTATTGCCGGACGGGCCGGGACGGCCTGCGCTTCAAGGTCCACCTGACGCCCCGTTCCGCAACCGAGGGACTGACCGGCCTTCACGGCGACGCGCTCAAAGTCAAGGTCAAAGCCCCGCCTGTTGACGGCCGGGCCAACGAGGCCCTGGTCAAGTTCCTGACCCGGACCTTCGGCCTCCGGTCCGGCGCCATCGAGGTGGTCTCCGGGCATTCGAGCCGGAACAAGATGGTCCGGGTCGAGGGGCTGACCCGGGAGGCGTTCATGTCCCGCCTGGCCGACCTGATCCGTTGAGCGGATGAAAATCTGGGCCTTGATCGCACTGTTCCTGTTGGCCGGGGCCTTCGAGGTGACCAACCCGCGGGTGGTGGTGCGGTCCGAAGCCAACGAGTCCGCCCTGGCCGGCAGATTGGCCGAACAGGCCCGGGACTCGCTGGTTCGCCTGGAGAACGAGTTCGGCTTGATGCATCAGGGCCGGGTGACCATCGTTCTGGCTTCGAACCCGTCCGGGTACCAGGCCGCCCAACCCGACGGCCAGTCCGTGCCGTCCTGGTCGGCCGGCGTGGCCTGGCCCGGCCGTAACCTGATCGTTCTCAAGTCCTGGCGGGCCTCTCCGGGCCTGGATGTCCCCCGGGTCCTGAACCATGAACTCGGGCACCTGGTTCTGGCCCGTGTTTTTCGATATGCCAATCTTCCCCAATGGCTGGATGAGGGCCTGACCATGCACCTGGCCGATGACTGGGGGCTGGACCGCCAGGTGGCCATGGCCCGGGCCCTGGCTTCCGGAGGCCTGATTCCCCTGGCGGACCTGACCCGGGGCTTTCCCCGGGATGTAATCGGCGCGGAGACCGCTTATGCCGAAAGCTACTATTTTCTGTCCTTCCTGAAAGACCGTTACGGCCGGGGCGCCCTGGGCCGCCTGATCACCCACCTGGGGCTGGGGGCCGCCCCGGAAAGCGCTCTCTTCCGGATTTCCGGCCTCGGCGTCCCGGACCTGGAGGAGGAGTTCAAGGGCTGGCTGGTCAGACGGTTTTCCGTATTCTGGATAGTGACCGGCCCCGGGACCATCTGGGTCCTGTCCGTCCTGCTGCTGATCGTCGGCGTCATCATCAAGAGACGGGCTTCGGCCCGCAAGCTGGCCGAATGGGAAGCCGAAGGCCATGAACCAGACTCGGATTCTGAACGATCTTGAGGAGCTGGCCGAACGGTTGGGTCTGCGTGTCCGGTACGAAAAGCTGGAGAACGGAGAGCACGAGGCCGTTTCCGGCCGCTATCGACTCAGGGCCGAAGAGATTCTACTCATCGACCGCCGGCTGGACCCGGCCGGCCGAATTGCCGTCCTGAGCCGAGAACTGTCGCGCATGGACCTGGGCGGCGTCTTTGTCAAACCCTACCTTCGGGACCTGCTGGAAACCGGAGCGGACAGCCCCGCCTGACTTCCGGCCGGACGGCCCGGTTCAGCCGGAGGCATATCTCCAGTGATTGACCGATAGCTAGTGAAAAACAGACGTGAATCCTTCCAAACGGCCGGTTTTTTCCAGGCTTTTCGGAACGTCGGGTCTATTGGGCGGGCCCGCCCCGAGGGCGGGACGTACTCATCCGGATCGGCCGCGGGGCGCCCGCGTCCGGGTCGGTTTAATAATCTCCATCGTAATGGATGATGGACAAGACCGAATCGTCAATGACGGGATAGTTGAAATACCGGTTTTTGGCAATGGCACAATTTATGTTAAGTGCGCAAGACTTCAGGCATATCTGATCGTTTTCGTCAAACTCGCCAAAACAGTTGAGCCGCCCTTCCAGTTCTTCACTGGTCAGGATTCTTCTCATCCAGGTTTCCTCCCCCAAAAAGGGCTTCCTCCTCCCGGTTCGGTGGGTCCTCACACAGGATTCTACTCATAGTATAGTGCAGGTGTCCGTTCGTGGCAAGGATTTCTTTCAAATCGGGCCGGAAGGGACGTCCGCGAAAGTCGCTCACGCGTCCCCCGGCCTCTTCCACGATCAATATCCCGGCGGCCGTATCCCAGGGATGCAGTTCCTCCTCCCAGAAACCGTCCAGTCGCCCGGCGGCCAGCCAGGCCAGGTCCAAGGCCGCGGCGCCGGGCCTTCTGACCCCTTGAGCGGCCAGGCACATTCTCCGGAAGCGGCTCAGGACCGGGTCTGGTTTTTGCCGGATGCTGTAAGGAAAACCGGTGGCCACCAAAGCGCGACCCAGGTCGGTCCGATCGGTCACGGCCAGGGGGGAATCGTTCAAAAAGGCGCCCTGCCCTCTCACGGCCCGGAACATCTCGTCCCGAACCGGGTCGAAGACGACCCCGGCCATAATCTCCGCCCCGTCAGGCCGTCTGGCTTCATAGGCGATGGACACGCAGAAGATGGGGAAGCCGTGAGCGAAGTTGACGGTCCCGTCCAGCGGGTCGATGTACCAGACGTGGGTCGATGCCACGCCCGTCTCCCCGCTCTCCTCGGCCAGGATGAAGTGGTCCGGAAAGGCGGTGGATATTCTTTGGACGATCAGTTTTTCCGAGGCCAGATCGAACTGGGTCACCGGGTCGATCTCACCTTTGTATCGGACCGACTTGGCCTGGCCGAAGCCGTCGAGCAAAAGCGCTCCGGCCTCGAGGGCCGCGCCTTGGGCCGTCTCGATGACGACTTGCAGAAATTGTGGGTCCGGGTCGGGGCTCAATTGACGAAGACCTTGCGGAAGTGGTTCAACTGCTCCATGACGATTCCGGTGCCCAGGGCCACGCTGAGCAACGGGTCCGGGGTCAGGTTGACCTTGAGCCGGGTCTCCTTGGCGATTAGCCGGTCCAGGCCCTTGAGCAGGGCGCCGCCCCCGGCCAGGTTGATACCCGAATCGTAAATGTCTGCCGCGAGTTCCGGGGCGGTTTTTTCCAGGGCCCGATGGACGGCCTGGGTGATGGCCTGGACCGGTTCGGCCAGGGCCTCCCGTATTTCCGAGTCGGTGACGGTGACGACCCGGGGCGTGCCGCTGAGCATCTCCTTGCCCCGAATGTCATACATGATCGGCGTATCCAGGGGGAAGGCGCTTCCGATGGCGATCTTGGCCTGCTCGGCGCTGTTTTCGCCGATCAGGAGCTGATGTTTCTTCTGCATGAAGCGGATGATGGCCTCGTTGGCCTCGTCGCCGGCCACCCGGACCGACTCGGCGTAGGCAATGGCCGAAAGGCTGATAACGGCGACCTCGGTCGTGCCGCCGCCGATGTCCACGATCATATGGCCGTGGGGCCGGTCCACTTCGAGGCCGGCGCCGATGGCCGCGGCCATGGGTTCGTCGATCAGGTAGACCTCCCGGGCTCCGGCCATCTGGGCCGCCTCGATGACGGCCCGCTTTTCCACCTGGGTGATCCCGGTCGGCACGCCAATGACGATTCGCGGCCGGACCAGGGATCGGTGGCCCTGGACCTTACCCAGGAAGAACTTGATCATTTCCTGGGTCACGTTGAAATCGGCGATGACACCGTCCTTCATGGGCCGGATGGCCTCGATCTTTTGAGGCGTACGGCCCAGAAACTCCTTGGCCTCCATCCCCACGGCCACGACCTTGCGCGTGTCCGCGGCCAGGGCCACGACCGAGGGCTCATTGAGAATGATGCCCCGGCCTTTCTGGTAAATAAGCGTGTTGGCCGTGCCCAAGTCCATGGCCAAGTCCCTGGAAAAAAGGGACAAAATTTTATCGAACAGCATCGTCCAGATTCCTCGTCAGCCTGTGTTCAGGTTTTCAGATCCGTTAATCCGACGTAAATCAATTCTTCCGCCCGACGTCCTTGACCGGGAAATTTGACGACCGCCGTCCGAATGCCCAACTGGGCGTTGCCGCTGACCGACTCCAGAGGATGGTCGGCCAGCTTCTCGGTCAAACGGTCCTTTATTGTCTTTACCTTAAGAGCGGCTTCACCGTCAAGAACGACTCCGAAAAGGCCGAAGCTTAAATGCCCCAGTTCGACCTGTCCGCTGGCGTGGTTGAAGAGCATGCGCGTCACTGACCTCAGTATCTCCTGGGCCGCCGCCTGCCCCGCTTCCCTGGCCAGATGATCCAGCCGTTCGACCCGGATCAGCATCAGGGTCAGCCCGGCGCTGACCATGCCGGGCCGCTTGATCATTCGATCCAGGCGCTCGACAAAGTAGGCGCGGTGCGGCAGACCGACCTGGGGGTCCAGACGGCTCAATTCGGTCACTCGGCGGCCCAGAAAATCCATTTCCAGGGCCGCGGCCAGTTGGACGGCGGCCATCTCCTGCACCTGGACGGACGAACGATCCTGTCCGAACCCCCGGCCTCCGGCCAAAAGCAATGCCCCCCGCAACCGTCCGCCCCAGATCAGCGGATAGCCGGAGAACCCCGAAAGGTCGGCCAGAGGCTCCTCTGGGTACAGGATGTAGGACTTGCCGGTTCCGAAGTGTGCCTTGTCCAGAACCAGCGGTTTTTTTTCACGAATCACCCAGCCGGCCAGGCCCCGTTCGAGAGGCCAGGGCCCGGTCTGGAGCCGGATGTTGGAAACCGAGCGGTAATCCGCCAGAAAATAGCGGCCCGGGTCCGACGGAAGCACGGCGGCCAGCATGACCAGGTCGGTTCCCAGAAAGGCGCCGATTTCCATCAGGGCCGTCTGAAAGTCCGGACCGGCCGGCGGCCTTTGGCTCAAGGGACCTTCCAGCCGTCTGAGCATGGCCGCGGCATCCGACCAGGCCCGCGCCTCACGGGCCTGGTCGAGATTTTCCAGGGCCGTTTCCACGGCCCGGGCGTATTGATGGAGTATCTTCTGGCCTTTTTCCGTAAAAAGGTAACGCTGCTTGCTGTCCACGGCCAGAACACCCCGGGCCTTGGGCAGGGGCACGGCCATGAAGGACTTGATGGACTCGTCGACCCGGTAAAACAGCAGGCGCCGTGTATCCAGGTCGAATTGATCGACGTTGATGGCCTCGTTGTTTTTGTGGACGTAGCCGATCAGTCCTTCGCCCGGGCCGATCCGGACGTCGAGGTCGATATTGCGGCTCAGGCTCTGATAGGCCGCGACCCGGAGCGGTTCGCCCGGGGCCGGAGATAAGAACAGGACGGTGGCATGGGCATCGGTCGTGTTGCTGACCAGGTCGATAAGGCCTTGAATGGCCATGTCCGGTTGAAGAGGGCTGCCCATGCCTCGGATTATATACCGGATCGGACGGCTTAGGAATAGGTTTCGATGAAGCGTTTGAAGGAGCGGTCGTATGTCCGTTCCACGTCAGGCGGGAAACAGCAGGCCGGCAGCTGCTTTTTATGCAGGTGGTAATGGAGGCACTGGCAGCACTGGCCGTGCCGAGGGCAGCCCGAATAGGTGCATTTGCATTCAATGCCGCTGTCCTGAGGTGTCGTGCAAGCGTTTTTTTCGTCGGCCACGGCTTGATCCTCCCCCTGAAAGATTAACTTGTGATAAATCATTAATTCTTCGAGTGTCAACTGGTTTTTCCTTTTCCGTGGTTGACATACGGGCCGGGAATTGGGTAAGTTGAGGGAAACGTCAACATCAGACCGGGGGGTTGGGAACATGGCTTCTCTGGCTGTGGATAAAATCAAGAAAAAGGTCAACCTGAGCCTTTCGGACGGGGTCCAGTACGCCGGGTTCTTTTTTCTGAGTCCCTTTTCCGAGACGGGCTCGGGCCGGGAGACCCTGCTGGACCTGCTGGGCGGACGGGAGCGCTTCATACCGTTCGAAACCGGAGAGGGCCAGGTCTATTTCCTCAACAACGACCACATCGTCTGGGTCGCCAGCGCCCGCGAACCGGATGAACACGAGGCTTCGGTCCCGCCGGACCGGAGGAACGTGACGGTCCACCTGGCCGACGGCAAGCGCCTTCGGGGCGACGTGGTCATGGCCCTGCCCGATGAAAAAAGCCGGCTTTCGGACTGGCTGAACGAGTTGTCCAAGTTCATGGTGCTGCGGGACGAAAAAAGAGAGGTCCTGATCAACGTCAATTACGTGGTCAAGATCGGCTGACCCCGGCGTCCCCTCATTTCAGGCCGTCCATCCCGTTCGGGAGGACGGCTTTTGTACGGCCTTCAAGTCCGCAGGTAGAAATCGCCGTCCCGAACCACGGCGCCTCGGGCCATCAACCGCTCCAGGTGCTTGTCCATATGGGCCCGCTCGCCGAACTCGATGAACTCCTTGGGCATCTTGGCCTTTCCGTATAGAATCCGGGTCGCTACTATATCGGCCATGGTCCTCGGTTCTCCGAGCAGGTCCAGCAACCGGGCCTCGCGAGACTGGATCAGGGCCGCGTACCGGTCCCAGGCCGGTCCGGGATCGGTTTCGAACAGGCCTTGTTCGTGGGCGGCCACCCAGACCCGGGCCGGCGCCCGCCGGAGGCGTTCGATGGAGGCCAGGGTCGCTTCGATGTCCGAGTCGCGATCGCCGTACCAGGGGCCGAAAGGGGTCAGGTCGTAGTCGCCGAGAAACAGGAGGGCCGGCTCCCGGAAGAAAAACGAACAATGCCCCGGGGTGTGTCCGGGTGTATGCAGGACTTCGACGGTCAGGCCGCCCAGATCGATCACCTCCCCGCCTTGCAGCCCGCGGTCGACCCGCCGGGCCTGGTAATGGAACTGCTCGACCATGATCCGCTCCCAGAGCCTACGCTCCTCCTCATCGACCATGCCGTAGTAGTCCATCAGGTTGCCCAGGGCCTCGAAGGGCGGCGCGTCCAGGTCATGGGCCCACAGCTCCCGGTCCTGAAAAAGGTCCAGGTCCTTGAAATGGTCTTCGTGGTAGTGGGAGAGCCAGGCCATGTCCACGCCCGGGCCGGCCTTGAGTTCGGCCAGTCGCTCCCGGTTGGAAGCCGGGTCGATGATGACCCTTTGTTCGGCTTCCACGTACAAGGAGTGGCAAAAGGGGTAGCGCCCGTTGCGCAGCCCGGGGACCAGGGTCACCGGGCCGAAGCTGACTTCCTTCATGTCGCCTCCACGTTCACATGCAAACGATATTTGGGGCATGCTACCTTAGCCGCCGAACCCGAGCAACCGGATTGGGGGATTATTTTTCTGATGAAAGGTGCTATACTGGGCAATCAGAATTCATCACCCCGATCGGATTCGCAGCGCGCCCGCACCAGCAAGTTTTCGTAACAGCCTTGCGCGCCGAAGCGGAGCCGGGGCCGATTTCCGCCGATCAATAGAGTTAACGGAGGTAGAACATGAAACTCAAAAACGGTGTCGAATACATGGAGAGCCTGCAAAAGCTCAAGCCGGTCATTTACTATCAGGGCAAACGGGTCGAGGACGTAACCACGCATCCGGCCACGGCCCCTCACGTCCGGGCCGCGGCCATGACCTATGCCCTGGCCTCGGACGAGGAGTACAAGGACCTGGCCACGGCGGTTTCCCACCTGACCGGGCGAACCATCAGCCGCTTCACCCACGTGCATCAGAACATCGAGGACCTGATCAGGAAAGTCAAGATGCTTCGGGTCCTGGGCCAGAAGACCGGGACCTGCTTTCAGCGTTGCGTGGGTTTCGACGGGATCAACGCCACCTATTCGGTGGCCTACGAGATCGACAAGAAACACGGCACGGACTACTTCGAACGGTTCAAGAAATGGCTGACCTACATCCAGGACGAGAACCTCATGGTCGTCGGGGCCATGACCGACCCCAAGGGGGACCGGTCCAAGGGCCCGGCCCAGCAGCCGGACCCGGACCAGTATGTTCACGTGGTCGAGCGCCGGGACGACGGGGTGGTCATCCGCGGGGCCAAGCTGCATATGACCGGCTCGGTCAACTCCCACGAAATCCTGATCATGCCCACTTCGGCCATGGATGAATCATCCAGGGACTATGCCATCATCGGCGCGATCCCCGTGGACGCGCCGGGCATCACCATGATCTTCGGCCGCCAGGCCAACGACTCCCGGCGGGACCTGCTCGAGGACATCGACGTGGGCAAACCCTCCTTCGGCGCCGTGGGCGGCGAGGCGGTCCTGGTTTTCGAGAACGTCTTCATTCCCAACGATCGCATCTTCATGAACGGCGAGACCGAGTTCACCGGTGACATCGTCTATCGGTTCGCCGCGCACCACCGGGCCAATTACGGGGCCTGCAAGACGGGCCTGATGGACGTGCTGACCGGCGCGGTCACCTACCTGACCCAGATTCAGGGCACGTCCAAGGCCTCCCATGTCCGGGACAAGATCACGGAGATGATTCACCTGAACGAGACCCTGTACAGCTCGTCCATCGCCTGCTCGGCCGAAGGCTGGCCCACGCCCTCGGGGGCCTACATGGTCAACACCATGCTGGCCAACGTCTGCAAGCAGAACATCACCCGGTTCCATTTCGAAGTCGCCCGTCTGGCCCTGGACCTGGCCGGCGGGTTCATCGCCACCCTGCCCAGCGAGCACGACCTGGAAAGCCCGGAAGTCGGCGACCTGGTCAGGAAATACTTTTCCGGCGCGGAAAGCATTCCCACCGAGGACCGGATCAAGATCGGACGTCTGATCGAGGCCATGACCGGCGGGACCGCGTTGGTCGAGTCCATGCACGGCGCGGGTTCGCCTCAGGCCCAGCGGGTCATGATCCTGCGGGAGGGGGACCTGGCCAGGAAGATCAAGCTGGCCAAGAAGCTGGCCCGCATTCCGGAACGCAACTGATCCCTGCCCCTCGCGGCGGATATTAAAGAGGCGCACGTTCGTGCGCCTCTTTCTTTTTGTACACAAGACCGGGACCGGAACGGGCCCCCGTTTCAGGCCAGACCGGCGATCTCCCTGGCGATCCGGACTCTTCCTTCCAGGTCGTAGAGGTTCCGGACCACGATCCGGTTGGTCACGGGCGAGCCGGCCGCGTTGATGGTGAAACCGAGCAGGGTGCCCGTGAGCCGGGAGGCGGCCAGGTCCTGGGCCAGGTGCATGACCCGGAGGCGGTCCTCGGTGCTGTATTTGCCTCCCGCGGCCAGGGCGCTTTCGATGTAGGGCCTCAGTTCCGGATTGTTCCAGTCCGCTTCGGTGGGCATGGTCACCAGCAGGCCCCCGGCCACGTCATGGATGTGGGCCAGGTGCTCGGCCAGTTTCGACCGGATGTAGCTCAGCCCCGAGTTGGCCACGACCGCGTCGGGCAGGAAGACCCCGCTGGGATGGGTCGTCCCCTCGACGGCCGCGCCCAGGGCGCAGCCGTAGGCGGTCGAGGCGGCCATCATCATGTCCGTGATCTTCTCCCGGATGTGGGAGGTCTTGGCGTCCAGACCGTTGACTTCGGCCAGCAGGGCGGCCGTACCGATGAGCAGGTCGGTGTGGCCGGCGGAGCAGGCGCATTTGGACTGCCGGTGCAGGCAGGCGAAATACAGGGGCAGTTTGTAGCACTGGTCCCACTCGCCGCACATGAAGACCCGTTCTTCCGGAACGAACACGTCGTCGAACACGGTCAGGCATTCCACGCCAAGGTATTTCGAACTGAGCGGGCTTTCCATGGCGCCCGCATGGACGGGACCGGGGCTGGGCCGGGCGATGAGCTTGACCCCCGGGGCGTCGATGGGCAGGGCGAAGGAGACGGCAAAGTCCCGGTCCGCCTCGCCCAGGGCCCGGCAGGGCACGGCTACGATCTGGTGGGCGCCCGGGGCGTAGGTGGTGTGGAGCTTGGTGCCGCGCACCACGATCCCGTCCGGCCGGCGTTCGACGATGCGCAGGTCGGCCGAGCCGGACTGCTTCGAGGGCGGCAGGGTCCGGTCGCCCTTGGGGTCCATCATGCCCCAGGCGATGCCGTACCCGTTGCGTTGCAGCGTCTTGATGAAGGCCTGGTACCGGGGGAAGTAGTCTGTGCCGCGGGCCTGGTCCACATCATGAATCATGGCCCAGGTCACGGAAAGCATGTTGGACATGCAGCCGGCGCAGACCCGCCGGCCGCTGACCTCCCGGGTCAGCCGGGCCTTGATGGTCACGTCCTCGAAACTGGTCTGGATGTGGTGACCGATCCGGGAGACGTCTTCGTCGATCAGGGGCGATCGGACCGAATAGTCCGCCCGGGTTTCCGGGGCCGAGGCCGCGTCATACCCGGCGGCCAGATGGTTGACCGTCTGGCGCAGCAGCGGATGGTCCCAGACGCGTTCCGCCCTTTCCCCTCGAATATAGACCTCGGGTGAAAAGGCTTTCAGGCTTTCGATATACTCCTTGCCGGTCAGCAGGGCCATGTCGGTTCCTCCCCTTCTGGCGATCGAATTTTCCGATGATCCATGTCCGGCTTTATATCATCCCCAGACGACCGAGGGAAGCACTTGGACGGGAGCGGGCGCCGGCCCGCTCCTTTCTCTTCCGACTACTTGCCCGTCCAGATCAATTCCTCCAAAGGCGAGGCCTTTTTGATCAGGCCGCGTTCGAGCATGAAGGTCTGCATGGCCGACCAGCGGGCCGGGTCCTGGCTCGGGCTGCCCTTGAAAAAGGGCAGCGTGGCCGCAAAGGCCCGGCGATTGAGTTCGTCCCTCAGGTCCGGGTGCAGTTTCAGAAATATCCTCATGCTGCCCTCGGGGTCGGCCAGGGTCTGTTCGATGCCCTTGGTCAGGGCGGCCATGAAGGCCCGGACCCGGCCGGGGTTCTCCTGGACCGTCCGGGCGTTGGCAATGACGACCAGTTCGTAGAAGTCCGGAATGCCGTGTTCCTCCAGGGGGAAGATGCCCACCGGCTTGCCCTCGAGTTCGATCTGGATGGCCTCGTAGTTCCGGAAGGCCCCGATGACGGCATCGGCCTGGCCGGCCAGAAGCGGCGGAGACAGGTTGAATCCGACCCGGAAGGTTTCGTAATCCGTTTTCCCGAGTCCGGCCTGTTCGGCCACGGCCTCGAACAGGACCCGGTAAAGGGGTTCGATCGAGTACCCGATGCGTTTGCCCTTGAGGTCGGCCGGACTTTTAAAGCCGGAGGATTTTAGAAAAAGAATCGTGCTCAGAGGGTGCTGGATCAGGGCGCCCAGGGAGACCACCGGCAGTCCCTTTGAACGGGCGATGGTGACGGTGGGCTGGTAGCTGACGGCGAAGTCCATGCGGCCGGCGGCCACCAGCTTGAGCGGATCGGCCGGGTCGGAGGGCACGAGCAGTTCCACGTCGAGTCCCTGGTTTTTGAAATAACCCTGGTCAACGGCCAGGTACAGGGGCACATGGTCCGGATTGGGGTACCAGTCCAGCATGCAGGTCGTTTTGTCCATGGCCCCGGCCCGTCCGGCCAGAAGCAGGGTCACGGCCCAGAGGATCAACATGAGTTTTCGCCAGATCGTCCTTGTTCGCATGAGTGGAACCTCCTTTTGATTTCAAGACGAAAGACGGCGGAACCGCCAGGGAACCGCGATGCGTTCCAGGGCGGCCACCAAAGCGTAGAGTCCGACGCCCAGGACGGAAAGCCAGACGATGGCCGCGAAGACCATCTCGACCTGCAACTGGGCGTTGGCGTGAATCATCAGATAGCCCAGGCCGCCTCGGGCGCCCACCCATTCGCCGATGACCGCGCCGATGACGCTGACGGCCACGCCGATCCTGAGGCCGGAGAAGACGAAGGGCAGGGCCTGGGGCAGGCGCACCTTGACGAACTTCTGCCAGGGCGAGGCTTCGAGAATGGTGAGCAGGGCCAAAATATCCGGATCGGCGGCCCGCAGGCCGTCCACGGTGTTGATGACGATGGGGAAAAAGACGATGACCGCGGCCATGACCACCTTGGAGCCCAATCCGTAGCCGAACCAGAGAATCAGCAGGGGGGCCACGGCAAAGACGGGTACGGTCTGCGAGGCGATGACCAGGGGCATGATGGCTCGTTCCAGAATGCGGGAGGCGTGGATCAGCAGGGCCAGACCGATGCCCAGGACCAGGGCCAGGGCGAAGCCCAGGCCGATTTCGGCCAGGGTGGTCAGGGCGTGACCGGCCAGGAGATCGGCCCGGCGCCACATGGTCGCGATGATGACGGAGGGGGCGGGCAGGAGATAGGCCGGAATCCGCCAGTACCAGACCGCCGCCTGCCAGGCCAGACCGAGCAGGGCCAGCAGGGCGGCGGGCAGGGCCACGTCCACCAGTCTTTTCATGCCGCGACCGGGGTGATCTCGTCGGCCAGCAGCCGGAGGAGATCGGCCTTGCGCCGGACCAGGTCCGGGCGGGTCATGGCCCGCGGACGAGGATCGGTCACCCGGACCACCTCCTTGACCCGGGCCGGCCTCGAGGTCAGTACGTAAATCCGGTCGGCCAGCACCAGGGCCTCTTCCACGTCATGGGTCACCAGCAGCACGGTCGGCCGGAAGCGGGCCCAGACCTTGAGCAGCCACTCCTGCATCTGAGCCCGGGTCATGGCGTCCAGGGCGCCGAAGGGCTCGTCCAAAAGCAGTATCTCCTTCTGGCAGAGCATGGTGCGCATCAGGGCCACCCGCTGCCTCATACCCCCGGACAGCTCGTCCGGCCAGCGGTCTTCGAAACCGGACAGGCCGAAAACGTCCAAAAGGCCTCTGGCCCGACGGCGGGCTTCGGCCTTGGGCACGCCCTGGGTCTCGAGGCCCAGGATCGCGTTGTCCAGGGTCCGTCGCCAGGGCAGCAGCAGGTCTTTTTGCTGCATGTAGGCCAGGCGGCCGCGCAGATGGGGAACGGCCCGCCCCTCGAGCAGCAACGATCCGGCGTCCGCCTGGATCAACCCGGCCAGAAGGTTGAAAATCGTGCTCTTGCCGCAACCGCTGGGGCCGATCAGGGCGACGAACTCGCCCGCCGCCGCTTCGAGGTCGAGCCCGTCCAGAACCGGCGTCCCCGGGCGCCGGTCGCCAAAGGCCTTGACCAACCCCTGGATTTCAAGCAACGGTTCGCCGGGACTCACGGTTATCCTCCCAACCGGGTCGGGCTATAGTCGCCAGACATGGTCGCAATGCTCCATCAGGCGTTCCATTTCCCGGCGCTCCCGCCGCGAAAGTCCGCCGGAGCCCAGCTTTTCGCCAAAGTATCCGTTGGCCACCACGGTGGCGGCCCGGTCGAAGACCCGGATGACTTCCCGGCTGGAGCCGGCCTGGACGTACATGCTCAGGTCGTTGACGAACAGCACGTTCCGACCGGAGCGCTCGAAGGCGAGAAACAGGCGTTCTATCCGGACGGCGTTGGCTTCGGCCTTGGCCCGGGCCTCCGCTTCGGTGGCCGAACTCAGGCGGGGCGGTTCGATCGGCGCGTTCAGGTAGAGCACGCCCCGGTCCGTGGGCGGCGTCAGACGCCCGCCCACGCCCGAAAGACCGCGCCGGGCCGCGATGTCCGGGGGGATGTCCGGGGCCAGATCCACGATCGCGATCCGGTCGCCGGACAGTTCGGAACAGGCCTGGTCAAGCAGTTTCCGGGCCAGGGTGGTCTTGCCCGTATTCACGTCGCCCACGATCAGGGTGCACCGGCCAAGGCAGCGGCCCCAGTCCGGCTCGGAGGATGCGTTCGTCATTCCGGGCCGTCTAAACCACCAGCACCAGCCCGATCAGGCTGGCACAGGGAATCTGGTCCCGCGGGGAATCGTTGCCGATGGGCACCAGGTTCCAGCCCACCTGATGGGCGATGCTGAACACGTCGAAGCCGCAGGCCTCCATGGCCGGCCTGGCCTGCAAGGGGTGGGCGCATTCCCGGCCCTCGAGCACGGCGCAGGTCGTTTGAGGCAGACAGAGGGAGCACTCGCCGGCGGCAAAGCCCATGGCCAGGGGAAAGCCCATGTGAAAGGCCCGGCCCTCGAGTCTGGCCACCATTTCCTTGTGTCGCAGTTCGCCGGGCACGTGCCGCCGGCGCCACTCCGGGCCCACGAAGTCCTCCACTTCGGCGTCCATCTGGAACAGGATGCCGTGGTTGTACTCGGCGACGATGGCCCGGGTCACGTCCGGCTTCAAGGGGTTGTGGGGCGGGCACATGATGCTGCTCCCGTAGTATTTGCAGGCCGGGATGAAACAGCGGGCCCAGGCGCTGGTCTTGACGACCAGTTCCCGGGCCGGAACGATCACGGCCCGGTCCGCGCCCAGTTCGATGGCGTATTGTCGGAGGGTCTCCAGTTTCCTTTCTTGATCCATGTTCATCTCCTCCCCGGGACAGCCGCGGCCGTCCGCTCAGAATCCCAGTTTGGCCGCAAGGAACCGGGCGGCCAGGAGCGTGGTGATCAACAGGGCCAGGATGGCCAGGACGTTAAGGAGCAGTCCGTTTTTCCGGTCTCCGACCGTGTCTTTCCGGTTCAACAGAATCAGGAGCAGCAGCAGGATCAGCGGCGTGCCGCACAGACCGAAGGCCAGCATGGTCACCAGGAGATAAAGGAAGCTGCCCTTGAGCAGCGGAGCGACCAGGCTGAGCAGGCAGCCGAATCCCACCACGGCCTTGAAACGGGCGTCCTTGACGCTGAGTTCCCATTTCATCTTGTCGGCCAGAAAATACCCGGCCGCCAGAAAGGTGGGCATGATCGTGGACAGGACGGCGGCCCAGATGCCGGCCAGGAGCATGGCGTTGGCGTACGGCCCCAGCAGGGGTTGCAGGACCCGGGCCAGGTCGAGGGCGCTGCGCACCTCGATGCCCCGGGGGTGCAGCACGGTGCCGGCGGCCAGAAAAATAGCCACGCTGTACAAACCGAAGGCCACGAACATGGACAGGAAGGTGTCCGTCCAGGCCAGGCGCATCTGGCCGGCCTTCCAGCCCCGGGCGTTGACGTTGTAAGTGTGCATGCCGATGATCGTCACGTGGACCGCCCCGCCCATGATGCCGGCCATCATCAGCGCGCCCTGCACGCCGCCCGGCAGGCGGGGCGCCAGCCCTTTGACCACCTGGGCCAGGTCCGGGGCCACCTTGACCACGGTGACCACGAAACAGAGAACCACCAGGGCCACCAGGACCTTGCAGATTCGCTCGACCAGCTTGTACCCGCCGAAGCCGACCAGAAGAAAGATCAGGACGGCGTAAATCAAGGGCCAGAGCGGGGTCTGGAAGCCGGTGACCAGCCCGGTCACGTCGGCCAGGGCCTTCATGAGCACGGTCGAGGCCAGCCAGGTGGCTGCCAGGGCGTCGATCATCAGAATCCAGGCCAGGGGCCCGCCCCAGGTCGATTCGACCAGGGAGATGATGCCCCGACCGGAGAGCAGGCCGATCTTGGCCGCCATGAACTGGGCCACAAAGGCCAGCAGGGCGCTCAGGATGATGACCCACAGGACCTGGTAGCCGTAAAGCCCGCCGGCGATGGATACGCTGGCCATGGTCGCCGGTCCGCAGGCCACTGCACTGACGATCCAGGCCGGTCCCATCCGGCTGACGAACTCGCTCCAGACGGGCCTCTCGCTGGCAGCCACTCCTTGTTCAACCGCCATGTTCCGTTACCTCCCGGGTGTCAAAGTGCAGAAAGCCTCGATGGTTCCGAATCGCTCTTATGGCCGACTGCCTGAAAAATGGTCCCAACCCGCGGACCGGACCCGGCGGACGTCACCGCCCGGTCCGATGAGCCTGAGGCCCTGTCCGACCTCGGTCAGCCGGCCGATTTCCGCGACCGGCGCCCGGCCCGCTGAAGCGACCGCCCGGCGAACGGCTTCGACCCGGTCGGCCTGGCAGGTGATGATGAGTTCGTAATCGTCGCTCTCGCCCAGAACCAGGTCCCGGGCCTTGATCTCCAGCGCGGCCGCGGCCTCTTTCAGGTCGTCGTCCAGGGGCAGCCTCTCCAGAAAGAGGTCGGCCCCCAGCCCGCTTTCCCGGCAGACGTGGCCCAGGTCGCCCAGCAGTCCGTCACTGGTGTCGATCATGGCCGAAACCAGACCGGAACGGGCCAGGGCCCTGCCTTCCCGGGCCCGATGAACCGGCCGGTTATATGCCTTGATCAGGGGATGTCCGGAAAGGTCCTCGTCCGGCCCGGCCTTTTGCAGAAGCTTCAGCCCGGCCGCGGACCGGCCGGGGAAGCCGGTCACCAGAACGGCGTGGCTGAGGCGGCCCGTGGAGCGGCGCACCAGGAGTTCCGGTTCCACCGCACCGATCAGGGTGATGTCAATGAAGTCGGCTTCGGTCGTCGCGGTCAGATTGCCGCCGATGACGGCCGCGTCCATGGGTCCCAGTTCGTCCACGAAGCCTCGGTAAAGG
>JAHJTB010000462.1 GCA_018830135.1 Pseudomonadota bacterium
CACGTCCTGCTCGAAGTACCCGTTGATCAGTCTGGCCACGGCATGCGGGTCGTACCGGCCGCCTTGGACAAAGTCCCAACGGAAATTGCGGATGGGTTCGGGAAAGGCGCCGTCCTTTTCGTACAGGGCCCGGATTCGTTCCCAGAGCTGGACCATGATCTGGCCGTCCGACCGGGCCTGGCCCGGCGGTTCGGCCGCCTGGTAGCGCCACTGCATCCAGCGGCCCGAATTGGTGATCGAACCCTCCTTTTCCATGGAGGCGGCGCAGGGCAGAAAAAAGACCTCGGTCTTGATCTGTTTCGGGTCCTGCTCCGGGCCCTTCCAGAAGGAGGCGGTTTCGTTGTCGAACAGGTTGACGTGAACCATCCAGTCCAACCGGCCCAGGGCCTGGCGGACCTTGTTGGCGTTAGCCCCGGACACGGCCGGGTTCTGCCCCCAGGCGAAGAAGCCGTTGAACCCGCCTTTGTACATCCGGTCGAACAGATCGAGCCAGCTGTAGGTCACCCCGTCATCCAGCCTGGGCATCCAGCCGTATCCGAAATCATTGTCCGCTTGGGCTGCCCGGCCGAACATGGCCTTGAGCAGGCTGACCACGTACTTGGGTTTGTTCTGCCACCAGTTGGCCGAGAGCGGATCGCCGGACTTGGGCGTCTTGCGGGCCTGGTAGTCGGCCAGGGTGGCCAGTGAGGCCGTGGGGGTTTCCAGGTATCCCGGCCAGATATGAAAGAGCAGGCAGTGGTCCGTGGACCCCTGGACGTTGGATTCGCCCCGCAGGGCGTTGACCCCGCCGCCGGGCCGGCCCATATTGCCCAGCAGGAGCTGGATGATGGCCATGGCCCGGATGTTCTGGACGCCCACGGTGTGCTGGGTCCAGCCCATGGCATACATGATGGTGCCGGTCTTGTCCCTGGCGCCCGTGGCGCTGAATGTCTCCCAGACCCGAAGCAGGTCCTCGACCGGCGTCCCCGTCGTGGCCGAGACGATTTCCGGGGTGTACCGGGAAAAATGAACCTTGAGCTTTTGAAAGACGCAGGCCGGGTCTTCCAGAGTCAGGTCCCGTTTGGCCACACCCTTATCGTCTCGGACAAAGGCCCAGGCCGACTGGTCGTAACTCCGCTTCTTCGAGTCGAATCCTGAAAACAGGCCGTCGGAAAAGGCGTACGAATCGCCCACGATGAACGAGGCGTTCGTGTAATGGGCCACATAGTCGTGGAAGTACTTCTGGTTCGTCAGGATGTAATTGATCATGCCGCCCAGAAAGGCGATGTCCGTGCCCGAGCGGAGCCGGGCGTAGATGTCCGCCTGGGAGGCGGTCCGGTTGAACCTCGGGTCCACGCTGATTAATTTCGCGCCATTGTCCATGGCCTGCCGGACCCACTTGAAGGAGATCGGGTGATTGGCTGCCGCATTGGACCCCATGACCAGGATGCAGTCCGAGTTCCTGATGTCGATCCAATGATTGGTCATCGCGCCGCGACCGAACGACTCTGCCAGAGCCGCTACCGTGGCGCTGTGTCAGATACGGGCCTGGTGTTCGATATAGACCAGCCCCAGGGCGCGCATCATCCCCTGGAGCAGCCAGCACTCCTCGTTGTCCAGGGCGGCCGACCCGACGTGGGCGATCCCCTCGGTCCGGTTGACCTGCTGGCCTTTTTCATTCTGGCGAACAAAGCTCGCCTCCCGGGACTCCTTGACCCGGGCCGCGATCCGATCCAGGGCCCAGTCCCAGGACTTGGTTTCCCAGCGGTCGCTGTACGGCGCCCGATAGAGGACCTCGGTGACCCGGGCCGGATTGACGGCCACCTGGTACAGGGCCGCCCCTTTGGCGCAAAGCGACCCTTCGTTGATGGGGTGATCCGAATCCCCTTCCGTGTTGAGCACCTGGCCGGTCTTCTGGTCCGTATGGACGATCAGTCCGCAGCCCACGGCGCAATAAGGACAGATGGTCGTGGTTTCCCTGGCCGCCCGGATGTTCAAGGCCTGGGCGTAGGATCGAACCGGCGACAGATCGAAACCCAGACTGGCCAGGGCGCCGGCCAAGGCGGCCGTTCCGGATATCTTGAGGAATTCTCGACGGTGAAAGCCCATTCAAGCCTCCTGAATTTTACCGAGAGACCGGCCGGGTCCCGCAGGTCCCCTGGTATGGTATCGGGGATGATCCGGTCGGGTGTCGGAAAAAGGATTGGCCCAGCGCGATGCGGAGGGACTCGAAAAACCCGCGACCAATCAATCGCATCCGGATGGAATCAGGCAAGCGGCGGACTTTTGGGCTCGGCCATGGACTCGGGCCCGCATCGCCTCCACATGGGTACACGCCCCATGGGAGGCCTTATATGGGCACCTTGAGCACGGTCCGTTTTGGCTTCATTATCGCGCCAGCAGATGGGTTGGAATTGATTTGACGGTAACAATTTGAATTTAATTGTCAAGAAAAATATCCGATATATATTTTTATTAATATATTTCAGTCATTTATAATATGAACCGCTGCCCGGCCTTTCCTTTCCCGGAGATGATATCACCCTGCTGCTAAATTAGACAAGGATAAAGCTGCCCCGCGATTTCAGAGGTCGCGGGTCGTTCCCGATCTGGCGGCCGGTCGGCCGGTCAGCTCGACCGTTCGGCGCGCCGGCGCCAGTCCCGGTGGCGGGCCAGGGCCCTCAAGGCCCGTTCCATGTTGGTCATGCAGAAGAAACCCTCGTCTTCCAGGGCGTCCACCCAGCGGGCCGCAAGTTCCCGGTGGCCGAAGATGCAGGGCAGGATGGTTTTGTCGGGAAATTCGTCCCGCAGCCGGGAAAAGGTGGGGATGGGATCGAAGTTGCAGATTTTCGGCGTGGGAAAGAGGTAGACCAGGCCGTGGCTGACCTCGGGCTGGCTCAGCGCGTTCCGGACCATGGAATGGCAGACCTCGTCGAAAATCATGTCCCCGGCCCAGACGCCCATGTCGTACAGGGCCTTGCCCGGCACGGCGGTCCCCTTGGCCTGGGCCGAGGCGATGGGCAGGCCGAGACCGGCGCAGACGTCTCCTCCGGTGACCAGGGCCGCGCCGCTGAAACTGACCAGGGCCAGACCGAAGGAGCGGCCGGCGCCCGCGTCGGCGGCCACGACCTTGACCGTGTCGAACAGGTCCTCGAATCCGTCCACCAGGACGGCCCCGGCCTGGCGGGCTGCGACCAGAAGCATCTGCTGGCCGGCCATCATGGCCCCGGTGTGGCTGGAGGCGATCATGGCCCCCTGGTCCGACTGGCCGGCCTTGAGAAAGACCACGGGTTTTCCGGCCGCCGTGCATTTTTTCACGGCCCGGACGAATTCGGCCGGCCGGCGAAAGCCTTCGCTATGGACGCCGATCACGCCGGTGTCCGGATCGTCGGCCAGAAAGGACAGGGCTTCGTCGGCATCCACGTCCGAGCGGTTGCCCAGGCAGATGGTCTTGGCGATCGAGTCGAGCCAGTGGAGCAGATGCCCCCCGATGGCCCCGGTCTGGGCGACAAAGGAAACCGGACCCGGCCGGGGCATGCGCGCGTCGATGAAGGCGGTCGTGAATCGATGTCTCGGGTTGGTCACGCCGATACTGTTTGGCCCCATGATCCGGATGCCGAACCGCCGGGCCACGGCCAGGGTCTCTTCCAGCAATACCTGGCCGCCCGGCCCGATTTCGCTGAATCCGCCGCTGCCGATGATGACGGACCGGATTCCCTTGCGGCCGCAGGCGGCCACGGTTTCAGGAACAGCCGGGCCGGGAATGACGATCATGGCCAGTTCCGCCGGGCCGGGCAGGTCCGCGACGTCCGCGTAAACCTTTCGCCCCAGGATTTCCCGGAGGCGGGGATTGACCATGTAGATATCCCCGGTAAAACCCGCGTTCAAAAGGTTGTCGATCAGGTAGTACTGGGGCTTGGCCGGGTTGTCCGTTGCGCCGATCAGGAGGAAACTGGACGGCTCGACAAATGATTTCATATCGTTATCCCACTCCACCGGTCGCCATATGGGTTTTCGAGCGTAATCAGTGTATAGAAATCCGGTTCGCGGTTCAAGGTTAGAAAACCGGGCGACGGGTTCAGCGACAAGGGGATATTTCAATTCCAACCACCAGCGCGGCCGCTGACCACCGAATCGATACCCATGACGAGGGGCGGCCAATCGGGCGGGAAGCCCGTGCGTTCATTCGGCCGTCCGGTTTCCGCGCCGGGCCGTGACGTGTTCCTTCAGGTAGCCGGCAACCTCCCCGACCAGGGCGCCCCGAAAGACCTTTTTCACGCCCATGGCCAGGAGGGCCTCGGTATCCTCGGGCGGCATGATCCCGCCCAGAATGACCGGGATGTCCTCCGCGCCCTGACGGCGGAGTTCCGCCATCAACTTGGCCGTCAGGGACAGATGCTCGCCGGAGAGGAAGCTGACGCCGATGAGGTCCGCGTCCTCCTGGACGGCGCTGTTCACGATCATCTCCGGGGTGTTGTACATCCCGAGATAGATGACCTCGAAACCGGCCTCCCGCAGCAGCGAGGCCAGAACCTTGGCCCCCCGGTCGTGCCCGTCCAGACCGGCCTTGGCGATGAGGATGCGCAACGTGCCTTGTGAAGTCATGACCGATCCATCACCTTCCCGCGAGGCGCTAATCCCGGGAGTACTCGGGCAGGATTTCCCGGACGTAATCCTTCCCGCTGACCCGGCTGGCCGCGATGATCCCGGCGTGAATGGCCGCGTCGTTGGCGGCCATGGAGCATTCCGAGCTGTCCGAGGCCATGTACAGGCCCTGGACATGGGGGCACTGGGCCCTGGGCCGGGCGCTGCCGACCTGGAACGGGGCCTGGGCCACCGGGACCAGGCTGTCCGAGACCGTGTACAGGGTCCATTCCAGGGCCTCCTTGAAACCCGGGTAATACGCCTCCATGAAGGTCTTCATCCGCTCGTAAGCCAGTTGGACCAGTTCGGGGTCGTGCGCTTCCCGGTCGGTCAGGGAGACGTATGCGTCGAGAAGCTGTTTGCCGGCCGGGGCCCGCTCCCGATCCATGCCCGAGCTGTCCCAGAACCCCATGCGCACGTCGCTGTCGAACCCGTCCTCCCGGCCGGCGATCCGGGGCACGAAACTCAAGTGTTCCCCGACAACCGGCCGGCTGAGCGCGAAATAGACCGCGCCGATCCCGGCCCGCCAGAATCCTTTGACCTGGTTGACGAAGGTGTACGGGAAATTCCGTTCGGGAATGTACCGGAACATCTCGTTGACCATTCCGGAATTGATGACCACGGGGCAGTCGATCTTTTCCCGGGTGCCGTCGATTTCCACCAGCACGCCCCGGACCTTCCCTGTTTCGATCAGGACTTCAACGACCCTGGCCCCGGTAACCACCCGGCCGCCGTTCTCTTCGATGACCCGGCACAGGGACCGGGGAATCTGAACGAAACCGGGCAGGCCGGGAATGGAACAGCCGCCGTAGGAAAAGCGCTTGCCGGCCCGGGCCACGGCACGATTCATGAGGATATTGTCTCCGGCGGAAATGTTGGCCGGATCGTTGATGGTGCAGTTCATCGTCGCGTTGACGTAATGGAACTCCAGGGTATTGGCGTTGTCGGTCCGGGCCTCCATCCAGTCCTTCAGGCTGACGTGGTCGTAGGAGTGGGCCTCTTCGGCGGTCATGCGGACCATCTCGCTGTTGATCCGGCCGCAGGCTGCCCGGTCCGTTTCATCCATCCAGGGGAAGTTACCCCCGCGTTCCGATCCGTTTTCAAAACGGTGCAGCTGGCCGCCGTGCCACCAGCCGGCGCTGACGGCCGGATACAAAGTCAATGGCCTGCCCAGGTAGGTCAGCAGGGTGTTGGTCCGCCCTTTTTCGGCGACCATGAGCGTGTGAATCCCGGCCTCGAAGGCGTACCCTTCCAGGTATCCCTGGCCGAACAGCTCCGGCAGGTCCGGTTCGGACCGAACGAACCAGGTGTGGGCCGCGTCCCCGATCAGTCTCTTGTAATTGTCGGCGCTTTCGCTTTTGAAATCAAAGGAGATGTCCCGTCCGCCCAGTCTCGATGCCTTTTCCAGAACCAGGACCTTCAATCCTTCCTTTTGAGCCAGAATGGCCCCGGCCGCGGGGCCGCCCACGCCGCCGCCGATGACGATCACGTCGAAATGTTCCGCTTTCATGCCATACCCCCTCGCGTACGATGTAAAATCATGGTCTTGTCCCGAATTGGCAACCGGGCGCCGTGCGGCTTTTCCGCGCAAGCGATCAGAAAAACGGGTGCGACAGAACGTTGAACGGGTCGTAGGTTTCGCCCATGACGACCCTCAGGGTGCCCAGGACCTCGTTCAAGGTGGCCGAGGCATGGGCCGCCCGGATCATGTCCTCGATCAGATTTTCCTTTTCGCTGACCTCGGCCCGGGACTTGAGAGCGGCCAGGGCGGCTTTGACCTGTTTCTCGTCCCGGCGCTCCTTGAAGTCCCTGACCCGGACGATCTGCCGTTGGGACGATTCCGGTGAGACCTGATGAGCGGGCGCATGGCCCGCTTCATCCATTTGGAATCGGTTCAACCCCACGATGACCCGCTGGCCGCTTTCGACTTCCCGCTGGTACTCCAGGGCCGCCTCTTCGAATCGGGCATCGATCCAACCGGTTTCGAGGGCCTTTTTCATGCCGCCGACCGAATCGATGCGATCCATGATCTCCAGAATGTTGCGCTCCATCTGCTCGGTCAGGGACTCGACATAATAGCTGCCGCCGAGCGGGTCGGCGACGCGGGCCACGCCGGTCTCGTAAGCCAGTATCTGCTGGGTTCTCAACGCCAGCCGGACCGAGTCCTCGGTGGGCAGGGCGATGGGTTCGTCATACGAGCAGCAATGCAGGGACTGGACGCCGGCCAGCACGGCGGCCATGGCCTGGTATGCCACCCGAATCGCATTGTTGATCGGCTGTTGCGGGACCAGGGAGCAACCGGCCGTATGCACCCCGAACTTGAACTGGAGCGACTTCTCGCTTTTGGCCCCGAACCGCTCCTTCATGAGCCGGGCCCAGATGCGCCGGGCGGCCCGCAGCTTGGCGATCTCCTCGAAGATGTCGATATGAGCCGAGCAGTAGAAGGCGAAACGGGGGGCGAAGGCATCGATGTCCAGGCCGCGTTCCAGGGCGCCCTGAATGTAGAGCAGGGCCATGGAAAAACCGAAGGCCACCTCCTGGGGAGCGCTCAGGCCCTGTTCGCGCAGGTCGTAGAGGTTGACGTTGATCGGATACCAGCGGGGCATGTTGAGGGTGCAGTATTCGATCACGTCCACCGCAGTCTTCAGGGCCAGGTCGATGGGCGAGGAGATGGCGAACCCGGCGTACCGGCAGTGGATGGCGTCGTTCTGGGTGGTCCCGGACAGGTCGGCCGGCTTGTGCCCGCGTTTTTCGGCCAGGGCCAGGTACTGGGCCAGGGTGACCGGGGTCTGGGTCGAGGAGATGATCAGGGACATGCTGATCCGGTCCATGGGCACATCGGCCATGAGCCGCTCCATGTCCTCGGGCGTGCACAGGGACACGCCCTGGACGCCCACGTCGTCCGCGGCCCGGGGATGGTCCGAGTCGATGCCGGCGATGCTGGGCACGTCCGGAATCACGTTCACCCCGCCCGCGCCCTGGTCGATCAGGTACTTCAGACGCTCGTTGGTTTCTTCCGGGGTCCCGTATCCGCAGACCTCCCTCAGGGTCCAGTACCGGCCCCGGAACATATCCCGATGAATGCCTCGGGTATAAGGGTAGTCGCCCGGGTGGCCGAGGTCTTTGGGATAATCGACGGCCCCGGTGTCCGAAGGCCCGTAAAAGTCCTTGACCGGCAGACCGGACCAGGTCTTTTTTGCATCGACTTTTTCATAATAGGAACTCGGCGCCTTGTCTTCAGTCATGGGGTGACTCCTCGAAGTCCCGGTCCCGCCATTTCAGGCCGGCCTTCAATCCTAGGGTATTGACCTTGTCCCAGAATTCGACGACCGTGGGCGTGACGTGACTCATGGCGTCGAACCGGCAGGCGGCCATCACGGAGTCCTTGAAGCCCATCTGCTCCAGGACGTGGTTGATCAGTTTCTTGTTGAAATAGGAGATGTCCGACGGCACGGCGGCCATCCGGCCGGCCAGCCGGCGGACTTCTTCATCCAGCCGGTCGGCGGGCGCGGCCAGGGCCGCCAGGCCCCATTCGGCGGCCTGCCGGCCGGTGATGGCGTCTCCGGTCAGCATGAGCATTTTGGCCCGCATCGGCCCGATCAGATAGGCCCAGGTCTGGGCCAGAGGCGTACCGATCCCGCGAACGCCGGGATGGCCGATCCGGGCGTCTTCGGCGGCCACGACCACGTCGCATAAAAGGGCCAGGTCGGTCCCGCCGGCCAGGCAGAGGCCGTGGACCTGGGCAATGACGGGTTTGGAGCAGTCCCACAGGGTCAGCCACCGGCCGGCCACGTCCTCGAGACGCCGCTGATCCTGGATCACGGTCCGTTCCCGACGGGCCACCGATCCGCCGGGTTCGATATCATATCCCGCGGAAAAGGCCCTTCCGGCGCCCTTGATGATACTCACGCGAACCGTCGGGTCCGCTTCGATCTCCCGGACCGCGGCCACGATCTCCTCCTGCATGGCCACGCTCAAGGCATTGAGCTTCTCGGGCCGGTTCAGGGTCACAAAGGCCAGGCGCCCCTGCTTTTCCAGATCGATGTATTCGTAACCCATTTTCGTCACCTCAAAACCTTTTCAACAACTCGCGGCTTATCTGGACGCGTTGAATCTGGTTGGTCCCTTCGATGATCTGGGTGGCCTTGGCGTCCCGCATCATGCGCTCCACGGGGTACTCGGTCGTGTAACCATAGCCGCCCAGGACCTGGACCGCATCCGTGGTCACCTTCATGGCCGTGTCCGAGGCAAAACACTTGGCAATCGAGGCATGATAGGCCTGCTGCTCCTCGCCCCGGTCCACCTGGGATGCGACCTGGTAGATCATGGCCCGGGCGCATTCGACCTGCACGGCCATATCGGCCAGCATGAAAGAAACGCCTTGAAACTCGCCGATGGGCCGCCCGAACTGCTCCCTCGTCCCGGCGTAGCCCACGGCCACTTCCATGGCCGCCTGGGCAATGCCCAGGGCCATGGCCGCCACCAGAATCCGGGTCCGGGTCAGGGAGTGAAACACCAGTTCCCAGCCCTCGCCGGGCCGGCCCAGCAGAGCGGTCCGGGGCAGGCGCATGTCCTCGAAAACGAGCTGGCGCGTGGGTGAAGCGCGCAGGCCCATCTTGTCCTCGGCCTTGCCCACGATCAGTCCGGGCGTGTCCTTTTCCACCAGAAAGGCGGTCACGCCCCGACGGCGAAGCGCCGGGTCCACCGTGGTAAACAGCACGTACACGTCGGTCAGACCGCTATTGGAAATAAAACACTTGCTCCCATTGACCGCGTAACGGTCCCCGTCGAGCACGGCCCGGGTGCGCATGGCAAAGGCATCCGAGCCGGACCCGGTTTCGGTCAGGGCGAAGCCGACCAGGTAGTCGCCCCGGCCGATCAAGGGCAGATAGCGAGCCCGCTGTTCCTCGTCGGCCCCGACCAGAAAACAGCACAGCCCGGCCTGGTGGTGGGCCACGGTGTTGGCAATGGTCCCGTCCACCCGGCCCATCTCCTCGATCACCAGACAGGTCGCGGTCAGGTCCATGGGCGTACCGCCGTATTCGGCCGGCACGTTGATCAGAAACAGGCCGTTTTCCACGAGCAGACGGTGTATCGCTTCGGAGTAGGACCCGGTCCGGTCGGCCTCGACGGCCAGGGGGGCCAGTCTTTCCCGACCCAGTCGCCGCATGGAATCCCGGACGATTCTATGTGCTTCGCTCAGTTCAGGCATCGGACATACCTCGAGGCCGGGGGGCCGGAACGCCAGATTCTAGTCCACCATGGTCAGGCCGCCCGAAACGCTGAGCACCTGGCCGGTGATAAAATCGGACATGGGGGAAGCGAAAAACAGGACCGCGTCGGCCAGTTCCTCGGGCCGGGCCACCCGGCCGAAGGGGATGGCCCGTTTGAGTGCTTCCCTGAGCTTGGGCGTGGTTCCGGCCTCGTGGCCCGGCGTGTCCGTGGGTCCCGGACTGACGCAGTTGACGTTGATCCGATAGCGGGCCAGTTCCCGGGCCAGCGACTTGGTCATGGCAATGACCCCGCCCTTGCATCCGGCGTAAACCGTCTCGCCGCTGGAACCGACCCGGCCGGCGTCGCTGGCGATGTTGACGATCTTTCCCGCCTGGTTGTCGATCATGTGGCGGACCACCGAAAAGCAGCAGTTGACCGGACCCTGGTAGTTGATCTCGATGATCTTGCGGCGGAACTCCTCGGTCGTCTCCCAAAAGGGCTGGGCAATGTCCCAGCCCACGTTGTTGACCAGGATGTCGATCCGGCCGAACCGTTGCAGGGTCTCCTCGACCAGAGCCCGGGTCCGATCGAGTTCGGCCACGTCCACCTGAAAGGCAAAGGCTTCGGTTCCGAAGGTCTTGACGATTTCAGCAGCCGATTCCCTGGCGGTTTCAAGATTGATGTCGGCCGCGACCACGTCGGCCCCGTACTGGGCCAGCTTCAGGGCGATGGCCCGGCCGATGCCCTGGCCGGCCCCGGTGACGATGGCTTTTTTGCCTTTAATATCCATGATGGTCTCCTTTACGTTCCTTGGATCACTTGCGGAACTGGCGGAAGTCCGGCTTGCGTTTTTCCAGGTAGGCCCGCCGGCCCTCCAGGGCCTCCTCGTTTTCATAGTATTGCCACAGCCCTTCCCCGGCCATGCGCTGCATGCCGTAAATCCAGTCCGAAGGGCTGTTCAAGGATATCTTGAGGAAGCCCATGGCCGTCGGGCTCTTATCCAAAATCTCCTGGCACCAGGAGCCCACCTCGGCCGTCAACTGATCCGGCGGCACGACCTTGTTGACCAGACCCATTTCCAGGGCCTCCATGGCCGTGTAGCTCCGGCAGAGAAACCACATCTCCCGGGCCTTTTTTTCTCCGATGACCCGGGCCAGATAGGCCGCTCCGAAACCGGCCTCGAAACTGCCGACCTTGGGACCCACCTGGGCGAATTTGGCCTTGTCCGAAGCGATGCTCAGATCGCAGATCACGTGCAGAACGTGACCGCCGCCCACGGCCCAGCCATTGACCGCGGCGATGACCGGCTTCTGAATCATGCGCACCGAACGCTCGACTTCGAAAATCTTCTTGACCCCCCGGTGATACCCGCCCCGATCCTCCCGCGCGTCGGCGGCGTCACCTCCCGTGCAGAAGAACCGATCCCCGGCCCCGGTGATGACCACCACGCCCACGCCATGGTCCCAGGTCGCGTCTTCCAGGGCGGCGACCATTTCCGACAAGGTCACCGTGCGCAGGGCGTTACCCTTGTCGGGGCGGTTGATGGTGATCCTGGCCACCCCGTCCTGCTTTTCATAAAGGATGTCTTGAAATTCCATAACAGCCTCCTGACGTCCGCCGGGGACGATGCTCGATGAAATGCCTGATGGCCTCCGCTCTTCCGCCCCCCACCGGTCCGGCCGGTGACGGTCTGTCCGGAATGAAGCCGGAAACCGACTCGATTGATTGAATGATATTCGTACTGAATTTGAACCCCCCTGTCAAGACATTTTTGAGATGATGTTTTGATGATATAATATATTTTAATTATATATATTGATTTTATATTACATTTAATTAATTATTATTTTATTCCAGATACTGCCAGATTAGAATGTGAACGAACCTAGGATTTACTGGAATGATCGGCCGGATTTCAAGAACATGCCAGCCGGATTCTTTCCCGAACCCCCTGGATTACCCCCTTGGACCCGGTCCAGGACCTGAATATCCGGCCAATCCAATCCGGGACTCCGGCGATCGCAGGGCGATCCGCAGCCGATATAGGGAGATTTCTGTCAAATATTCCTTGCTTTATCGGATAATATATCATATATATTCATTTTGATTGTTTATCGAATGATACTCCGATTTCCGGGCCGACCTGACCAGGGCCGATCCGACTCATGAGCGACGCGATGAAAAACGACCTTTCCACCAAGGATCAGATTTTACGGACCGCGGAGGCGGCCTTTGCCGAGCATGGCTTCGACAACACGACCATCACCCAGATCGCCTCCCGGGTCGGCATCCGGGAAAGCACGATCTACGAACATTTCCGAAACAAGGAAGACATCCTTTTTTCCATACCCCTGGCCCAGATCAAGACCCTGATCGAGTCCAACGAGCGGCACCTGCGGGGCCTGGTCGGCGGCCGGATCAAGTTGCGAAAGCTGATCTACAACTATTTCGACTTCCTGGCCGGCCACCCCGTCTTCACCCGGCTCCTGATCTTCGAACTTCGGCCCAACCGTCTCTTCTACGAGACGGAAACCTACGAATGGGTCCGCGTCTTCTACCGCCCCTTCCAGGCGGCCATCGCCGAAGCCCAGGCCGAATCCGAGTTCCGGTCATCCATCGATCCGTACCTGCTGCTGAATCTCGTCTTCGGCACCGTGGACCATCTTATTCTGACCTGGCTGCTCGACGAACCCTCACCGCCCCCCTACCCACTGCTGGACCCGTTTTTCGATCTCCTGGAAGCCGGGGCCTCGGTCCGGGTTCCGGTCCCGGCCGTGGATGACAAACGTAAAATGATCCTCGAGGCCGCGGCCTCGGTTTTTTCCCGGCTGGGTTACCGCCGGGCCCGAATCCAGGACGTGGCCCGGCTGGCGGGCGTGGGCGACGGAACGATCTATCAGTATTTCAAGAACAAGGAGGACCTCCTCTTCAGCCTGCCCATCGAGCACACCCGGGACCTGATATCCACCCACGGCCAGCACTTCCGGGACATCAAGGACACCGAACTGCGGCTGATGGTCCTGGTCAACGACTACCTGAACTTCCTGGAACTGCACCGGGACTACACCACGATCGTCCTTCTGGAACTGCGCTATAATCGAGGTTTTTACAAATCGCCGGCCTACGGCCTCTTCCGGGACTTCGCCCGGGTGTTTTACGACGTCATCCAGGACGGCGTCCGGCGCGGCCATTTTCACGACCGGGTCAATCCCTACGTGGCCGTTAAAATGATCTTCGGGGCGATCGACCATTGCGTCCTGCCCTGGCTCATGTTCGAACGCCCGACCCGGCTTGTGCCCCTGTCCAAACCCCTCTGCGATCTGTTTCTGCGGGCCTTGAGACCCTGACTCCGGAGAACGGCGTTCCGGCATGCCGGAATCCAAGCTGATAAAAAGTCCGTCCCGGCCTTGACCTGGACGCCCCGGCCTGCACAATAGGGATAGGCCATTCGCTCCAATCCGCGGGCGGCGGAGCCGAAAGGTTCTTTTCAGGAGCCGGCCGGAGCGGTTACTATTCAGTGGCTGGCGGCAACGTAGGACCGCCCTGTCGCGGCTTTTGGCCTCAGGACTCCGGCTGCCGCCTTTTCCGTATATACTGAATGGTTACCCGGAGCGGGTGCCGCGCCTTTACACCGGCCGGATTGTTTCCGATACCCGGCCGGCGCTCCACGGGGGCTCCGGCTCTGGACGACGGTCCTCTTGCATTTCAAGTCGTCTTTGCCTTGCCGGGAAACATGGTTCATGGACTGGGGCTGGCCATGTCTGGAATGAAAAACGTCTTTTTCATCCGAAGATATCTGCGCTACGTGGTCGATCACCCCTTGCGGGTCCTGGCCGTCATTTTCCTGGTCACGCTCGCCTTTGCCATCCGCCTGCCCGACCTGCACTACCACTCCTCCATTTACGACCTTGTGATCGAGGACCGGCCCGAAGCCGTTTATTACAAGTCCTTCAAGGAGAAATTCGGCACCGAGGAACTGATTCTGGTCGTGGCCCGGACCGAAAACGTCTTCGCGCCGAAGACGTTCGCGGGCCTCGAACGCCTCGCCGAGGAATTGGGACGGATTGACGGGGTCCAGCGGGTGATCAGCCTGCCGGGCATCAAAAATGACATGGAACTCGGGGGTGAAAAAAACCTGTCTGAATTCGCCCGGGTCATCAAACGGGCGCCGGTCTTCGACCGGTCCCTGATCTCCCGGGACGGCAAGGTCACGGCCCTGACCCTGATCCTGGCGGACCGGAAAGACAAGGCCCCGGTCATCCGGGCCGTGGAAGAAACGATTGAACGGAACCGGAACGGACGCCCCCTTTACCAGATCGGCCTGCCGGTCGTTTCCCAGGCCCTGGCCGACTACACGGTCAAGGACTTTCTATCCTTGCCCCCCCTGGCGTTCGCGGTCATCTGCCTGGCGCTCCTGCTGCTTTTCCGGAGCCTTTCCGGCCTGCTGGTGCCGGCCGCCTCGGTGGTCATCGCCCTGATCTGGTCCTTCGGCCTGATGGCCTGGACCGGCGTCGGGCTGTCCATGACCACGATCATCGTCCCGATCTTCCTGATCGCCGTGGGCACGGCCTACTGCATGCACGTGATCGCCGAGTATCGTCACGCCGTTCGGGAGGCCCCGACCCCGGCCGAAGCCGCCTTCCGCTGCATGCTCTCGATCGGCTTTCCTTCCACCCTGGCCGTGGCCACGACCATCATCGGTCTGGCCTCGCTCTTCGTCAACCGGACGCCGAGCATCCGGGAGTTCGCCTTTTTCGCCTGTTTCGGCATCCTGAGCATGCTCGTCCTGATCTTCACCTTTGTCCCGGCGATCCTGGCCCGGCTTCCGGAAAACGCGAGCCGTCCGGGCCGGGAAGACCGCCGCTTCGACATCTTCGACCGCGTCCTGGAACTAGTCGTCCGGATCGACCTGAACCATCAGAAAACCATGCTCCTCCTCGTTGCCGGGGTGACCCTGCTGGCCATCCTGGGCATCACCCGCATCCGGGTCGAAAACAACCCGGTCGAGTATTTCAGGGCCGACACCCCCATCAGCCGCCACTTCCACGACATCTACAAGGACCTGTCCGGCAGTTTCCCCATCAACGTCGTCGTGTCCGGCCCCGGGGAGGACTACTTCGAGGACCCGGCCCGGCTGGAGACCCTGGCCCGCTTCCAAGGATTTCTGGCCACCCTGGACGGCGTGGACAAGACCATATCCCTGGTCGATTACCTGAGGCTGGTCCGATACGCCACCAACGGGTACAAGCCGGAAGCCTATTCCCTGCCCGAAGAGGCCTTTGAAATCCGGCTTCTGAAAAACAACTTCATGACCATGCTGGGCCGCGACCTGTTCGAGCGATTCATGGACCCGGACCTGTCCACGGCCAACATCGCCCTCCGGACCCGCATCTCGAGCACCCGCGACTGCCTGGCCCTGGAAAAGGAGATTCTCGAGTACGCCCGCTCCCACCTGCCCCGGGACATGAAGGTCCGGGTCACGGGATTCGGCCTGGTCATGGCCCACAGCGCCCACCTGCTGACCCGGGGCCAGGTCCAGAGCCTGAGCCTGACCCTGGTCCTGGTCTCCGGCATCATGATCCTGCTCTTTCTGTCCCTTCGGGTCGGTCTGGTCGCCATGGTGCCCAACCTGTTCCCCATCATCGTCAATTTCGGGCTCATGGGCTGGCTGGGCGTGGAACTGTCGGCCGTAACCAGCCTGATCGCCAGTATCGCCATCGGTCTGGCCGTGGACGACACGATCCACTACATGTTTCGCTACGACCGGGAGTTTCTGAAGGACCTGGACAAGGAACGGGCCCTTAAAGCGTCCCTCCGTCACGTGGGCCGGCCCATCATGTTCACGACCGTGGCCATCAGCCTCGGGTTCGCGGTGGTGATGTTTTCCAGTTTTCAGCCCACGGCCGCTTTCGGGCTTCTGATGGTGGTGACCATGATCTCGGCCCTGATCGGCGACCTGTTCCTGCTGCCGGCCCTGATGCAGCACATGGAACTGGTGACCATCTGGGACCTGATCCGGATGAAACTCGGACAGGACCCCCGCAAGGGCATGCCGCTGTTTCAGGGCCTCAAGCGGCATCAGGTTCATTACGTGCTCATGGCCGGCGCCCTGAAGAGCCTCGAACCCGGGGAGGTCCTTTTCTTCAAGGGGGACCGGGGCGATTCCATGTACGCCATCCTGTCCGGCTGGCTGGAACTGGTGGAATTTCTCGACGGCGACTTCCTGGGAGCCATCCACGGCCCTAAAAAGCTGATCACCGGGCTCGGGCCCGGCCAGATCGCCGGGGCCACGAGCATGCTCCGATCCTGCCGGCGGTCGGCCTCGGTCGTGGCCACGACCCCGGTGGAACTGCTGAAAATCAACCCGCCCATGATCAAGCGCCTGCAATGGCTTTACCCGCCCACGGCCCGGAAATTCCTGTTCAACCTGATCTCCGTTCTCTGCGAGCGGATCGAAAACTCCACCACCCGGATATGTTCGACCATCACCGTCGATCACCTGACCGGGCTCAAGCTCAAGTTTGAATTCCTGGCGGACCTGGAGAAAGAGGCCATGCGTTCCAGGCGCCATGGACTGCCCCTGTCCTTTTTCATCATGGAAATCGACGAACCGGAAGAACTCAAGGGCCAGACCACCCGGGAGGCCTACCAGCAGGTCCTCCGACAGGCCGCTTCCATCGTCTGCGCGCACATACCGGAACCGGACACGGCCTGCCGGTGGGGGCTGCTTCAGATCGGGGTCATGTCCTTCAACACGGACGCGGTTTCGGCCCGGGCCGTTTGTGAACGGATCGCCCAGGCCCTTCGGGATCATCACTACCGGTTCGGCCCTTTGACCTTTACCGCCTCGGCCAGCTTCGGTCTGGCCACGTTGGACCCGGGTTCGAATGCGACCGCCGAGGACCTGTTGCGATGGGCCCTGCGGTCCCTGGAGTCGGCCAGCGAGGCGGGCGGCGACCGGATCATGGTCAGCCTTCCGGCCGACGCCGGCGACGCCTAGCCCGGTTTTCCGGTTGCTTTTCCTTCCGGATTCGACCAAGATAGGTCCGATCCCACACCTGCGTATCGAGGTCCCGTCGAAACGGCCGCGGCCCGCGGCGTGTCGACGCATCGGTCGAACCCCGCACGGATGAGGATGGGAGGCGCCCATGAACTACAACGACCGGCCCTGGATCGGGCATTACAGCGACTGGGTCGATGCGGACATCGCCATTCCCCCCAAGACCTATCTGGATTTTCTGGAAGAAAGCTTTCAGCGCAACCCGCAACGGCCGGCCATGTATTTCATGGGCCGAACCGTCTTCTTTCACGAACTCGACGATCTGTCGGCCCGCTTCTCCCGCTTTCTGGCCGACGCCGGCTTCGGCCCCGGCGACCCGGTCGCCATCTGCACGCCCAACATCCCCCAGAACCAGATCGCCAACGTGGGGGCCTGCCGGGCCGGGTGCATCGCCCAGGGCATATCCATCCTGCTGACGCCCAAGGAACTGGCCTATCAGCTCAATCACTCCCGGGCCCGGGTCCTGGTGGTCTGGGACGCGGTCTTCGAGGGAAAGCTGCTCCACATCCGGGACCAGGTGCCGTCCCTGACCCACATCGTGCTCTGCAACCTGGGCGATTATCTGCCGCCCCTGAAGCGATTCATAGGCAAGATTCTTAAAAAGCTGCCCGGCGGCCGGGCCGTTCCCATTCCCGGCAAGACCGTCCTGACCCTTCTCGATGTCCTCAAGACCCACCCGGCCGACCCGCCCCGCCCCGCGCTGACACCGGAAAGCACCTGCCTCTTCCAGTATACCGGCGGCACGACCGGGGTGCCCAAAGGGGCCGAGATCACTCACGGCAACATCGTGGCCTGCCTGACCCAGATGAAGAACTGGCTCGACCTCAGGGAGATGGATGAGGTCTATTGTTCGGCCTTTCCCTTTTTCCACATCGCCGGCCTGTTCGTGGGCATGATCAACCTGTGTATGGGCAATCCCCAGATTCTGCTGCCCGACCCCAGGAACGTCAGACATTTCTGCCTGGAATACGCCCGATACCGGCCGACCGGCGTGGCCAACGTGCCCACGATCTACCAGATGCTGGTCGAAGACCCCCAGTTCAAAAAACTGGACCACTCGAACTGCCGCTACTTCATTTCCGCCGCCTCGGCCCTTCCGGAAAAGCTGCTACGGGACCTGGAGGCCGTGGTCGGGCCAGGCAAGGTCCTGGAGCTGTACGGCATGACCGAAACCATGGTCACCAGCCTGGACCCCCCGACCCGCCCCAAGCGCGTCGGTTCGGTCGGCCTGCCCTGGCCGGCTTATCGCGTCAAAATAGTGGACCTGGAAAGCGGGACCCGGGAGGTCCCCATCGGCGAGGAAGGCGAACTGATCGTGCGGGGACCCGGCGTCATGAAAGGGTACTGGAACATGCCCGAGGAGACGGCCCGGACCCTGCGGGAGTTTCAGGGCGAGACCTGGCTTTTTACCGGCGACGTGCTGCGCATGGACGCGGACGGGTATCTATACCTGGTGGACCGCTGCAAGGACATGGTGGACGTGCGGGGCAACAACGTCTTTTCCCGCGAGGTGGAGGACGTCTTGTACCAGCACCCGGGAGTCGAACTCTGCGCGGTCATCGGCCTGCCCGACCCGAAACGGGCCGGGACCCAGATGGTCAAGGCGGTCATCCAGCTCGCCCCGGAATACCGGATGCGCGAGCCCCGGTCCATGCAGGAGGAGATTCTGGCCTGGTGCCGGGAGAACATGGCCCACTACAAGGTGCCGAGCGAGATCGAGTTCACCCTGCAAATGCCGCTGACCTCGGTGGGCAAGGTGGACAAGAAGGTCCTGCGGCCATCGGCCTGATCCAACCCGAATTTTGCAGTCGGGTTCGTCACGAGGCGTCGAAATGCATAGCGAAACGCGAAGTAGGACCGGTTTTTGGCCGCAGGCGTATCACTGGATACGTCGAGGCCGAAAACCGGGAAACGAGCGTTGCAGCACGCATTTCGGCGCCGTAGTAGAAACCAACTGCAAACTTCGGGTTTAAGGAAACAGGTCCCCCGACCCGGACCGGCATTCCGGGACCGGATCGACGCCCGGACCGCCCAGGGCCGGCTGGTCGGGCCGGTGCTCCCGGAACCGTTTCCGGGCCGCCGCCTCGGAAACCGTGGCGTAGCAATACGGGCAGTCGTGCAGACAGGAGTCGGTCACCCCGATGTCCCGGCTCGGAATACAGCGGCAGGCCGGTCTCTGGCCCGGGTCCTTGCGGGCCGTCAGTTTCAGTCCCCAGATTCGCTCGGCCAGCGCGCCGTCGATGCAGCTTCCCCGACGCAGGCCGATTTCACTCAGGTCCCGGGCCTCGGCGCAGGTGGTCATCTCCAGGCCTCGGGACCGGGCTTCGCCGGCCAGATCGGCCAGAAGCGCCATCATCTCGGGACGGCCGGCCGCCTCCGGATCGAAACGAAAGCCCCGGGCCTCCAAGGCCTCGAGACGGCGTCGGGTCTTGGCGTAGAACTGGAGGGTGCTGGTCACGACCCGCCGGGTATGCCCCTCGAGGGCCCGGACCAGCCGGCCGAAGGCGCGGCGGTGATAGTCGTAATCGGTCCGGTTCGAAACAATGATGGGGTCGTAGCGCCAGACGACCCGTTCCGCCCCCAGCCTGGCGGACAGAGTCTGAAAAAGGGCGATCCGCTCGTCAAGGGGAGCCAGGTTCGGCTCCAGCGGCCCAGGATAGTCGTTGAGGGTGTACAGGAAATAGTATCGGTATCCGAGCCGGTCCAGTTCGTCGAGCCGGGGAATCAAGGGCGCGGGATGCTTGCTCCAAAAGACGAACATATCCACCGCCTCGGGTTCCAGGCCGACCCGCGAGACCTGTTTCGGGTTGAAGGGATTGGGCACCAGGCAGAAACCGGCCCGGACCCGGTTGATGAACCAGTCGGCATAAAAGGCGGGGATGTCCGTCCGGCGGCTGACGCTGACGATCACGTTATCCTCCCTGATTCGGCTCCGCAAGCCGGCCGTGTGGATTGTACCCCAGGCCGCGCCCGCCGGCAACCATCCCCCGCCCGCCTCCGGACCCGAACCCCGTGCAGGGGCACGGTTTGACACCCTGCCGGATTTTGCCTATCATCCATAAAAACCAAACGCCTCGGTCGATCGGGCCGGGGGATTCCCCGGGGGTCCGTCATGCAAGCCAAGACCCGTTTGGCCCTGTTTTGCCTCTGCCTCCTGCTTTTTACCTCGCTTTCGGGTTATGCCGCGCGGGCGCTGGCGGCTTCCCCCTATGTGCCGCCCGCGCTGGAAGACTGGAAGGCCTGGGTTCTTCACGGCCAGGAGGCCCGCCTGTGTCCGTCCACCTATGACGGCAAGGGGACACACTGCCTCTGGCCCTCCCGGCTCCATATCGAGATCGGACCGGGCGGGGGCCGATTCGCAATGGATGTTCTGGTCCTGTCGGCCGGCTGGGCGGAGCTGCCCGGCGGTCCGGGATTGTGGCCTGAGAATGCGGAACTGGACGCTGACAAGGCGCCGGTCGTTATCCGGAATGGAAGGCCGAGGGTCGAGGTCCAACCCGGGGCCCATCGGGTCCAGGGCGGGTTCGCCTGGAAGGAGATGCCGGAAACCATCCGCGTGCCGGCCGGTATCGGCCTGATCGACTTGTCCATCGACGGGCGGCGGGTCGAGTTTCCGGTCCTGGACCGCAACGGCCGGTTGTGGCTGCAACGGCGCACGGGGCCCGAGAGCCGGGAGGACCGCCTCGAAGTCCGTGTCTTCCGCCTGATCGACGACGACATCCCCATGCAGGTCCGCAGCCTGCTCAAGCTCACCGTTTCCGGGCGAGGCCGGGAAATCAGACTGGACGACGTCCTTCCACCCGAGGCCCGGCCCATGCGCCTGGCCAGCCCCCTGCCCGCCCGAATCGGACCGGAGGGCGAGTTGATGCTGCAGGCCCGGCCGGGACATTGGCAGGTGGAAATCACCTCGCGGTTCCAAGGGCCGATCGAGGAGATCGGGCCTTGGCCCGGTCGGTACGGCCAGGAAATCTGGGCCTTCCAGGCCCGCAATCATCTGCGCATGGTCAAGATCGACGGTGTGCCCTCCATCGACCCGGGACAGACCGACGTGCCGGACGGCTGGAGGAAGTTGCCGACCTATCTGGTCGATCCCGGATCGACCATCAAGTTCCAGCAGCTCCGGCGGGGCGACCCCGACCCGGCGCCGGACCGCCTGAACCTGGCCCGAACCTGGTGGCTGGACTTCGACGGCGGCGGGTTTACCATCCAGGACCGGATCACCGGAACCATGAGCCGCCGCTGGAACCTGGTCATGAAACGCCCCGGTCTGTTGGGACGGGTCTCGGTGGACGGAACCGACCAGTTGATCACCGGCCAGGGGCCGGAACAGGCGCCCGGGGTCGAACTGCGCCGGGGCCGCCTGGACCTGACGGCCGATTCGCGATTCGAAGCCGGTACCGAACGCGTCCTGGCCGTGGGCTGGGACCATGATTTCCAGTCCGTATCCGGCCGACTCAATCTCCCGCCGGGCTGGAAGCTGCTGAGCGCCTCGGGCGTGGACGTGCCCCCCGGCACCTGGGTCCAGCGCTGGACCCTGCTCGATTTCTTCCTGATTCTGGTCATCACATTTGCCGTGATCAAGCTGACAAGCTGGCCCTGGGGCATCCTGGCCCTGGTTGCGGTAGGCCTGTCCTATCACGAGCCGGGGAGTCCCCGGCTGGTCTGGCTGCATCTCCTGGCGGCCATGGCCCTGCTCAAGGTCCTGCCGGACGGCTGGTTCAAACGGCTGGCCGGGCTGTGGCGGCTGGGGGCGATCATCGCCCTGGTGGTCATGACCATCCCCTTCATGGTCCAGCAGGTCCGCTGGGGCGTCTACCCCCAGCTCGAACCGCATACGGACATGAGAGCCGGCGTCGCCGCGCCCGAGGCGGAGAACATCGCGGACATGACCTCAGCGGGCGAAGCGATGAAAAAGGCCCCCTCGCCCAAGTCATCGTCGTATTATCGTTCCAAGCAAAAGGCCTCCCCCAAACGGACCGAGGAGCCTCAGGCCCTCCAGCAACAGGCCGTTCTGACCCAGGACCCCAACGCGCTTATCCAGACCGGCCCCGGTCTGCCGACATGGGACTGGCGGTCGATACCCCTGAGATGGAACGGACCGGTGGACCGCGGCCAGGATGTCCGGCTCTGGATTCTGTCCCCCCGGGTCAACCTGTTTCTGGCCTTGCTGCGCGTGGTCCTGCTGGTTCTTCTGACCGTCGGCCTGATTGGTCCGGGACGCTGGTGGCGGGGCCTGGATCGGCTCGGCCCGGTCGCGGCCATGCTGGCCGCCGGGTTGCTCCTGGCCGGCCCGGTCCCGGCAGCGGCATCGGAAACCGGTTTTCCGCCCCAGTCCATCCTGGATGAACTTCAAAAGCGGCTGCTCGCACCGCCGGACTGCCTGCCCAACTGCGCGGAAATCTCACGCATGGAACTGACCGCCGAGCCTGGAAGCATTCATTTGCGGATCGAAATCCAGGCGGCCCGGAAGACCGCGGTCCCCCTGCCCGGAGCGGCCGAGAACTGGCTTCCCCAACAGATCATCCTGGACCAGGCCCCGGCGGAGGGACTGCTCCGGGACGAAAAGGGCAACCTCTGGCTCCTGGCGCCCGCCGGTGTCCATGTCGCAACCCTGATCGGACCGGTCCCGGCCACGGACTCCTTTCAGATTCCCCTGCCCCTCAAGCCGCGCCGGACCACGGTCAACGCCCGGGGCTGGCTGGTCAAGGGCGTGGATGAAAACGGCCAAGCCGGATCGAGCCTCCAGTTGACGCTCCAGGACGCCAGGTCCCCGGAACGGCCATCCCCGGGCGCCAGCGTCCTGCCGCCTTTTCTTCAGGTCGAACGGGTCATCAGTCTGGGCCTGACCTGGCAAATTGCTACCCGTATCCGGCGTTTGACCCCGCCCGGAACGCCGATCGTCGTCTCCCTGCCCCTCCTGCCCGGCGAATCCGTGACCACGGCCGGCCTGCGGGTGGAAAATGGCGAGGCCCAGGTCAACATGGACCCCGCGGCCGATCAGTTCACCTATGGTTCGACTATTGAAATCACGAACCAGATACGCCTTGAAGCGCCTCGGGGCGTACCCTGGACCGAAGTGTGGATACTGGACGCCAGCCCGATCTGGCACTGCGAGCTGCAAGGTATTCCGGTCGTGCATCATCAGGACGCCCAGGGCCACTGGCAGCCCCAGTGGCGCCCCTGGCCGGGGGAAAACGTGACCATCTCCGTGACCCGGCCCAAATCCATACCCGGCCGGCTGGTGACCATCGATGCCGCGTCCCTGGAATGGACCCCGGGTCAGCGTTTCAACAAAGCCATCCTGACCATGACGGCCCGGGCCAGTCGGGGCGGTCAGCACCGGATCGTCCTCCCCGAAAAAGCCCGACTCCAGCAGGTCCGGATCGACGGCAAGAGCCAGCCCATCGGGCAGGCGGGCCGGGAGGTGCTGGTGCCCCTCCGTCCCGGCAGCCAGCAGATTCAGGTTGAATGGCAGCGGCCGGCCGACTCGTCCGTTCTGCGGGAAGGTCCGGAGGTCATGATCGGCGACCAGGCCGTGAACGCGAACGTGACTTTCAAAATGCCCGGTTCCTTGTGGGTATTATGGACCGCCGGCCCCCGCATGGGTCCGGCCGTTCTGTTCTGGAGCTACCTGCTCGTGGTCGTCCTGGCCGCGCTGGCCCTGGGACGGGTCCGGTTGACGCCGTTGCGCACCCGCCACTGGCTCCTCCTCGGTCTGGGTCTGACCCAGGTCCACCCGCTCCTGGCCATCGTCATCGTCTGCTGGCTGCTGGCCCTGGGCCTGCGTCATGAACATCGTCCGCCCGATCACTGGCTGGCCTTCGACTCCCTCCAGATCGCCCTGGCCCTCTGGACCCTGATCGCCCTGGTTGGACTGTACACGGCCGTGAAACAGGGACTGCTGGGCATCCCGGACATGCAGATCGCCGGCAACCATTCCACGGTCTTTCAGCTTAACTGGACCCAGGACCGGATCACCTCGACCATGCCCAGGCCCCTGGTCATCTCGCTGCCCAAGCTGGTCTTCAACCTGGCCATGCTGGCCTGGGCACTCTGGCTGACGTGGTCCCTGTTCAAGTGGCTTCGCTGGGGCTGGGGGGCCATCGGCCAGGGCGGCCTCTGGCGGAAATGGGTCCGCAAGGCAAAAAGCAAACCGGGGCCGACTCCGGCGACGGCCTCGACCCGGCCGGACGGCGACACATTTATCCTGGAATGACGCTGGTCATGGACTACTGCATCCGTAAGGCCAGGGACCGGGACGGAGAGTCCGTGATCGGGATTTTCAATCTCTACGTCCGCGACGGCCTGGCCGCCTTTCCCGAGCGGGAGGTCGGCCATGATTTCTTTGTCAAGCTCAAGATCATGAGTCGGGGCTATCCGTTTCACGTGGTCGAGAGGAGCGGCCGGATCGTCGGCTTCGGGCTGATGAGCCCTTTCCGCTACCAGTCCGCATTCAATCGTTCCGCCTTTGTGACCTATTTCATCGAGCCGGCCCACACCTGCCGGGGACTGGGCGGGCGGCTGCTGGGCCTGTTCGAAACCGAAGCGGCGGCCATGGGCGTGGACAACCTCATGGCCAGCGTGTCGTCGAGCAACCAGGGCAGTCTGGCCTTTCATCAGAAAAACGGCTTTGTCGAGTGCGGCCGGATGGTCCGCGTCGGGCGGAAGTTCGGCCTGGACTTCGACTTGGTCTACCTGCAGAAGTGCTTGAATCCATGAACCGTTATTTCGGCCGGACCGCATGCCGAAAAGGAGGACGAGGATGATAAACAAGGACCTGTTGGCCCCCTGCGGCCTGTACTGCGGCGTCTGCGCCGTGTTGATCGCGGATCGGGACGGCAACGAGAAGTTCAAGGAGCGCCTGGCCCCGGTGTACGGCTGCACGCCCGAACAGATCACCTGCAAGGGCTGTCTGTCGGACCAGCCTTTTGTTTACTGCCAGGCCTGCACGATCAAGACCTGCACCCGGGAAAAGGGGTACGAGGGCTGCCACGAGTGCAGCGACTTTCCCTGTGATCAGCTCGATAGTTTTCCCATGCCGGTGGGCAAGAAGGTCATTATGCGGGCCATACCGGCCTGGCGTGAGCTGGGCACCGAAAAGTGGGTCGAGGCCGAAGAGAAACGGTATCACTGCCCGAGTTGCGGTTCCGTACTGTTCCGGGGGGTCAAGCGCTGCCGTAACTGCTCGGCGCAGGTGGACGTGGACTGATCCGGTCGCCTACTGCAGGGACGACGAAAAAACCGGACCGGAACCGCCTTGGCGGGTCCGGTCCGGTTATACCCGGTTGAGGAGCCGTCAGACGGCGATTTCGCCCTCGATGATGCGGACGACCTCCTCCCGGTGATAGACCGGGTCGCCCAGGGCCACCTCATTGGCCTTGGCCCGTTTCAGAAAGAGATGCAGGTCGTGCTCCCAGGTGAACCCGGTGCCGCCCAGGACCTGAACGGCCGCGCAGGCGACGTTCCGGAAGTTCTCCGAGGTGTAAGCCTTGGCGGCCGAGGCGGCCAGGGCGGCCTCCTTGGGGTCGCCCCGGTCCTGGGCCCAGGCGGCCATGTACATGATGGACCGGGCGCTCTCGACTTCCAGAAACATCTGGGCGCATTTATGCTTGATGGCCTGGTACGACCCGATGGGCAGTTCGAACTGAACGCGCTCCTTGGCGTACTGGGTGGCGATCTCCATGCTCCGGTCGGCGCCGCCCACGTTTTCCGCGCACAGGCCGACCTGGGCCCGCCGGAGCACCCCGCTCAAGCAGGACCAGCCCTGGTTCACCCGGCCCAGGACCTGGTCCGGGCCGACCCGGACGTTTTTGCACTCCACGGCGCACTGCCTGCGCGTCCCGTCCATGACCGGCAACGGCGAGACCGTCAGGCCGGCCGTCCCGACATCCAGCAGAAACAGGGTCACGCCGCCGGCCGCGTCCGAACCCGGTTTGGTCCGGGCGGCCAGAACGATGAAATCCGCCGAAGCCGCGTCCGGGACGAAAAGCTTGATCCCGTCGAGCAGGAAGCCGTCTCCGTCCGCCTTGGCCTCCATCTGGATATAGTCCAGGTCCGCGTGGCTGTCGGGTTCCGACAAGGCCAGCGTGCCGCGCAGCTCGCCGGAGGCGATTGCGGAAAGGTACTTTTCCTTCTGGGCCTCGTTGCCGGCCGCCTTGATAGCTTCGGCCGCCAGCAGCACCGTGGAAAAGAGCGGTCCGGGAACCACGGCCCGGCCCATCTCCTCCAGGACCACGCACAGGTCCATCAGTTCCATGTCCAGCCCGCCGTAGGCCTCGGGCAGCAGCATGGCCGTCCAGCCCATCTCGACCATCTTGCCCCAGAGTTCGTCGGTGAAGCCCCGATCGTCTTCGTACATCCGGCGGACGAATTCCATGGAACATTCGTTTTCGAAAAACCGGCGTGCCTGCCGTGCGATTTCGACCTGATCCTCGTTGAGTTCGACTTTCATGACCGCCTCCTGTCAGTTCCGCTTGACCCGGGATGCATCCTTGGGCAGGCCCAGTACGCGTTCGCCGATAATATTGCGCTGAATCTCCGACGTGCCGGCCTCGATGGTGAAGCCCTTGGAACGCAGGAAGCCATACTGGCCCCGGCCCTCCTGAATCGTCCAGGGCGATCCGTGCATGATCTGGCTGAAAGGCCCCTGGAGTTCCATGTTCCATTCATTGATGCGCTGGCCGGATTCACTCCAGAGCAGCTTGCCGATGGAGCCCTCCGGTCCGGGCACCCCGCCTCCGAGGAGCTGGCTGAGATGCCGGTAGCCGTGGCATTTGAGGACCAGAATCTCGATGTAGGCCTGGGCCAGTTGCTGGCGGACGCGCGGGTCCTTGATGAGCGGAACGGCCGAGCGCCGGGTCTTGCGGGCGTTGTCGAACATTTCCTCCACGGCCCGCATCATGCGGCTGGCCATGTTGGCGTCGCCCATGGCCCGTTCGAACATCAGGGTGGTGATGGCGATCATCCAGCCCTGACCTTCCTGCCCTACGAGCATGGTCGCCGGGACCTTGACGTCCTCCATGAATATTTCGTTGAACTCCGCTTCGCCGGTCATCTGCTTGATGGGCCGGACCTCGACCCCCGGGGCCTTCATGTCCAGGAGCAGGTAGCTCAGGCCCTTGTGCTTGGGCGCCTCCGGGTCGGTGCGCACGAGCAGGATGCAGTAGTCGGCCATGTGGGCCATGCTGGTCCAGACCTTCTGCCCGCTGACCACGTAGTAGTCGCCCTGTTTGACGGCCCGGGTCGAGACGTTGACCACGTCCGACCCGGCGTTGGGCTCGCTGAAGCCCTGGCACCAGATGTGGGTCCCGTCCAGAATCTTGGGGATGAACGTCTTTTTCTGCTCCTCGTTGCCGCAGGTCATGATAGTCGGGGCGGCCATGCCCATGGTCACGCCCCAGGGGCTGAAGTACTCCCCGCATATCCGGGAGATGGTCTCGGAAACGATGATGTGCTCCTCGATGGGCCGCCCCTGCCCGCCATACTCCTTGGGGTAGTGGCGGGCGGAGTACCCGGCCTGATAAAGGCGTTTCTGAAAATCGCGGGCCGCGGCCTCCCATTCCTTGTGCGACTCGAAGGTCTGAATGGTCGCGTCACCCCTGAGCTCCTTGAGCGTCTTTTCCAGCCACGAAACGAATTCCTGGCGAAAAGCCTCCTGTTCCTCGGAAAAGCGAAAATCCATGTTCCTCTCCTTGACGTTGTAAAAACCCTGGATGGACTCGGGTCGTACGAGCAATTCCGAACTAACTGCCTTTGAAATCGGGCTGGCGTTTTTCGAAAAAGGAACGGACGCCCTCCTGGTAGTCCTGGGATAGAAAGGTCAGAATGACCTGGTCCGAGTCCATGTGCATCACGGCCTGGTCCAGGGCGGACGAGACCGCGTTGACGCTGCGCTTGATCATCTGGGCCGGTATGGGGGGCTGGGCCGCGTACGTGCCGGCCAAGTCCAGGGCCCGCTCGATGAGCCGGTCCGGCTCGACCACCTCGTCCAGGAACCCCCATTCCAGCAGGGTTTGAGCGGACTCCCGTCGCCCCAGAATTATCATCCGTTTGGCCCGGGCCGGTCCGATCAGGTGGACGCAGAGGGGCAGGCCGACCCAGCTCAGGCTCATGCCCCGGTTGACCTCCGGGTATCCGATCTCGCAGTCGACGGCCCCGACCCGGAAGTCCAGGGCCGAGACGATGCAGGCCGCTCCACCCAGGGCGACGCCGTTGACGGCCGCGATGGTGATCTGGTTCATTTCGTAAAGCTTGCGCAGCATGCGCGGCCCCAGATGGACCGCCCGCTGCCAGGCCAGCATGGTCGCCTCCCGGGCCCGGCCCCGTTCGGGGTCCTTGAGGTCCGCGCCCACGCTGAAGTGCCGGCCCGCGCCCGTGAACACCACGACCCGGGTCTCGACGTCCTCCCGGAACTCGTCGGCGACCCGCTCGATCTCCCGCATCAAGGCCACGCTGAGGGCGTTGAGCCGTTCGGGCCGGTTCAGCGTGACCACGGCCACGTGGCCCTGCCTATGGATATCAAGAAACTCGTATGTCATTTCAGGTACTTCCCAGCCGGGCCGTCACGCGAGTCTGGCTCGGGTCCGGATCAAAACGTAGTCGGCCAGTGGGCCAGCAGTCGCTGGCTTCGACCTCCGCTGTTTCCACGGGCCAGTTCCAGCGAGCGGATGATGACCGCCCGTGTCTGGGCCGGATCGATGACGTCGTCGAGCAGACCCAGCCCGGCCGCGCGCCATGGCGCGCTGGCCAGCCGCATCTCGGCGATCGCCTCGGCCCGGGCTGCTTCCGGGTCCGCCGCCCCGGCGATCTTGGCCGCGTAAACCACGTTGGCCGCCACTTCGGGAGCCATGAAGCTGATGTCCGCCGTGGGCCAGGCATAGAGGAAGTCCACGCCCATGTTCGACCCGCCCATGTTCCCGTAGGCCATGCCGTACGACTTGCGCACGACGATGGACACCTTGGGCACCGTGGCGTAGCCCAGGGCCTCGATGAAGTTGATGATCTTGCCCGGCATGCGCTTTTTTTCCGCGTCCGGCCCGACCAGAAAGCCCGGCGTGTCGTGGAGAAAGATGAGCGGGACATGATAGGAATCGCAAAGACAGATGAAGCTGACGCACTTGTCGCAGCCATCGGGCCCCATGGCTCCAGCCATGTGCATGGGGTTGTTGGCGATGAAGCCCACGCTGTGGCCGTCGATCCGGGCCAGACAGGTAATGACGCTGCGATCGAAGTCCGGTTTGATCGGAAAGATGCACTCCCCGTCCACCAGGGTCTTGATAACCCGGTGCATGTCGTAAACCCGGTTGGACTGTTCGGGCAGGATTTCCAGCATCTTCTTTTGTCGCGGCCCGGAGTCTCCGTCCGCCGGGACCCGGGGCGGCAGGTCTTCGGCGCTCGAAGGCAGGTAGGACAGAAAATCCCGCACGATCTCGAAGGCGTGGACCTCGTCTTCGGCCGCCCGATCGATCTGGCCGGTCACTTCCGCATGCAGCTTCCAGCCTCCGAGGGTCTCGTTGGTCACGTTTTCACTCTTGGCGATTTCCAGGACCCGGGGGCCGGAAACAGCCATGCAGGAGCCCTTGACCTGGACCACGAAGTCCGAGGCGGCGGCGGCCCAGGAGGGGTCCCCGAAACACTCGCCCATGATGGTCGCGACCTGGGGAACCCGTCGGCCGCGCAGTCCGTACTCCCTGCCGATGGTCATGGTGCTCAGGCCGTCGGAACCCTGGATGTCCGGAATTCGCGCGCCGCCGGCCTCGCCGAGGTTGATGATCGGGTACCCTTTTTCCACGGCCATCCGGCTGACCCGTCGGCTCTTCTGCCCTCCGATCCGGCCGCCGCTTCCGGCCATGACGGTGTTATCGTTGGCTCGCACCGCGACCGGACGGCCGTCTATGGCGCCGAACCCGTCGATCTTGCCGTCCGCGGCCGTCTTGTCCTCCATGCCGGGAACATCTGAGTGGACCAGCAGGCCGATTTCAAAAAACGAGCCCGGGTCCAGCAGCCGCTCGATCCGCTCCCTGGCCGTCAGATGGCCGCGTTCGTGCTGGCGGGCCACCTTGTCCGGCCCGCCCATTTCCAGGGCCTTTTCACGTCGTTTTATGAGTTCCTCGATGGCCCGATTCATGGACATGCGTTCTTCTCCCGCTCCCGGGCTACAGTCCCCGGGGCGCTTTGGGTGGACAATAATAAACGGACGGACCGGTGCCGGCCTCGATGTCGAGCCGATAAGCCTCCCGGGCGGCCAGCACTCGTGAGGCTCCACTCTCCGGGTCGTCCAGGTCTCCGAAATGCATGGCCTGCCCTTCGCAGCAAATGACGCAGAAGGGCTCAAGACCCCGGTCGATCCGGTGGGCGCACAGATCGCATTTTTCCGCCCGGTTGCTCTCCTCGTTGAAAACAATCACCCCGTACGGGCAGGCGGCCAGACAGACCTGGCAGCCGTCGCATCGATCCGGGTCCAGCATCACCGGTCCGTCGTCGCGCTTGACCAGGGCTCCGGACGGACAGGCCTCCGCGCAGGGGGGGGCCTGGCAATGCTGGCACGGCAGGGGCAGATAGACCAGCCTCAGGTCCGGAAATTGGCCCCCGGGGACGTCTTTCCGGTCCGAGCCCTCGGTCCGGACCCGGATGTAGCGTCCCTGGGTCCGGTTCTCGATCCGGCAGGCCACGGTGCAGGCCTCGCAGCCGATACAACGCTCCTGGTCGATGACCAGTCCCCATCGAGGTTTCATCCGGACACCTCCTCGGCCCGAACGACTTGGACGGCCACGTCGTTCATGTGCATGTTGGGCTCGTATACC
>JAHJTB010000056.1 GCA_018830135.1 Pseudomonadota bacterium
AACGAGTCCAGGCCTTCCTTCAGCGAGGGCCCCCAATGGACCACACCCTGGACCCACAGACGGGGACGGGGTCGGCCGACGAGATGCTTGAGCAGTTGGGCCGCCAGACCGGAAAGAACGAATGCCATGAGTCCGTCCCGGGCGGCGGCCATCAGCCGAGGCCGGTCGATCTGGCGACCGAACAGGTACAAACCGGCCAGCAGGACCGCCAGAACCAGGCCGTGGCCCATCCAGTAGCCGAGCCGAACGCCGATCACCCCGGAAGCGGCGAAAACCCGGACGGCCTGGAACAGAGGTCCGTCGAACAGGCCGAGGACGACCATCACCAGGGTCGAATAGATCAGAAGCCGGGCCTTGAGGCCTAAATTCATCCAGGCGGGCACTTTAAACCTGCCCATCCATGCCGGCCGGCTCTTCACGGTCCTGACCCAGAAGCCCGTCGTCCACGCGGAACTGCATCTCGTACAGCCGGCGGTACTCGCCGTTCAGCTCCATCAGTTCGTTGTGATTGCCTTCTTCCACGATCCGGCCGTGGGAAATCACGATGATCCGGTCGGCGTTGCGCACGGTCGACAGGCGATGGGCAATGACCAGGGTCGTCCGGCCGCGCATCAGGTTTTCCAGGGCGTTCTGGACCTCGAGTTCCGACTCGGTGTCCAGGGAACTCGTGGCCTCGTCCAGAATCAGGACGGGGGCGTTCTTGAGCAAGGCCCGGGCCATGGCGATACGCTGGCGTTCGCCTCCGGACAGGCGCAGGCCGCGCTCCCCGATCATGGTCTCAAAAGCAAGGGGCATGTTCTTGATGAAACCGTAGGCGTGGGCGGCCCGGGCCGCGGCTTCGACCTGCTCGGCGGGCCGGTCCAGGCTGCCATAGGCGATGTTGTTGCGAACGGTATCGTTGAACAGGATGACGTGCTGGCTGACTACGGCGATCTGGGCCCGGAGACTGTGTACGGTCACGTCGCGAACGTCGTGTCCGTCGATATAAACGCTCCCGCTCCAGACGTCGTGAAATCGGGGAATCATGTTGACCAGCGTGGTCTTGCCCCCGCCGGAAACACCGACAATGGCCAGGACCTCTCCGGCCGCGACCTTCAGGTTGACGCCCTTGAGGACCTCCGTTTCTTCGTCGTACCCGAACCGGACGTCCCGGAACTCGATCTCCCCCTTGGCCTGGGCGAGTTCAATGGCCCCCTCCCGGTCCTGGATTTCCGGTTCGGTATCCAGAACGCTGTAGACCCGTTCGGCCGCGGCCACGCCCTGCTGCACCGTGGCGTTCATCCGGGTGATGCGCTTGATGGGTTCGTAAAGCATCATCAGGGCCGTCAAAAACGAGATGAAGGAGCCGGGCGTCGAGTTGCCCTGGATGACGTTGTACCCGCCGTACCAGATGATGCCGGCGATGACGATCCCGCCCAGGGTCTCGGTCAGAGGCGAGGAAATCGAGCGCATGACCACGCTGCGCAGAAAGACCCCGAACAACTGCTTGGACTCCCGGATGAAGCGGTTGTTCTCGTGCTCGGTCATGTTGAAGGCCTTGACGATGCGCACGCCCTGGAAGGTCTCCTGAATGATGCTCGTCAGAATGCCCATGCTGACCTGGCCGTCGTGGGACAGGGCCCGGAGCCGACGGCCGAAAAAGTAGGTCGGATAAAGGGCCAGGGGAATGAGCATGATGCCGAAGATGGCCAGTTTCCAGTCCCGGGAGAAAATGACGACAAGCAGCCCGGTGGCCGTGAAAACGTCCATGATGGCGCCAGTGACCACGTTCGAGACCGCGCCCTGGATGTTGTTGATGTCGTTGGTGATGCGCGACATGAGCACGCCGGTGTCGTTACGGTTGAAAAAGGATAGGGACAGGGTGTTGATGTGGGTGTACAACCGCACCCGCATGTCGTTGACGATGCAAAAACCCACGTAGCTCATCAGGTAGGACTGGCCGAAATAAAAAACGCCCTTGAGCAGGTAGACGCCGATGACCAGGCTGGGAATAATGTGAAGTTTGGCCAGGTCCCGGGCGATGAAGACCTCGTCCAGAAGAGGCTTCATCAGATAGGCGATCAGGGCGGTGGCGGCCGCGACCAGGGCCATGCAGACCATGGCCGCCAGGAGCCGGCCCCAATGAGGCCGAACCAGGTTCAAAAGTCGTTTGTATATATGCATTGCGCTCCCGCCGGGGCGCTCAGGCCCCCCGGCCCATGGTTTCCAGGAGCAGGCCGGCCGCTCGACGGCTGGCGCCCGGGCGGCCGAGTTTGTCCCGAATTCCTTGAAATCCTTCAATAATAGCGTCTCGCGTCTCGGGCTCGTTCATCAGACGCTCCAGTTCAGCCGCAATTCTATCCGGGCGGGCCTCCTTTTGCAACAGTTCGGGGACCAATGGCCGGTCGGCGATGAGGTTGGGGATCGAGACAAATTCGGTTTTTTGCATCCAGCGCAGGATGTGGAAGCTCAGGGGCCGCATCCGGTAGACCGCCAGGAGCGGGGTGAGCATGAGGGCCGTTTCCAGGGTCGAAGTGCCCGAAGCGGCCACCACGGCGTCGGCGGCGTTTTGCAGACGATGCGAATCGCCCTCGATGATCCGGACCCCCTCGGGTCCCCCGGCCAGGAAGGCGTCCAGAAAATCCTTCTCGAGGGTGCTGGCCCGGGGGATGGCCAGGGCGAGTTCAGGCCTCCTTTTTCGCATCAGGCTCGCCGCCTCCAGCAGAACGGGCAGAAGTTCCCGGACCAGCGGCTCCCGACTGCCGGGCATGAGCGCCAGCAGCGGCCGCTCCGGATCGAATCCCAGTTCGGCCTTGACTTCAGCCTTGGGCCGGGGCGGGTCCATCACGTCCAGGAGGGGGTGGCCGACGAAATCCGCCTTGATTCCGTACCGGCGGTAGAACTCGACTTCGAACGGAAAAAGCACGACCAGGCGGTCGGCGAAACGGGCCATCTGCCTGACCCGGCCGGTGCGCCAGGCCCAGACCTGGGGGCAGACGTAGTAGAAGACCGGGACTCCGACCGACCGGGCGGCCTTGCCCAGCCGGAAGTTGAAGTCCGGATAATCGATCAGGACCAGGGCCGCCGGCCGCTCTTCGATCAGGACCCGTTTCAGGCTGTTCAGGACGCCCCAGGCATACCGGATTCGGGAGACTATTTCGCTCAGGCCCATGAGCGACATGTTTTCCAGGTCGAACAGCAGTCGCGCCCCGGCTTCGCGCAGGCGGCAACCGCCCATGCCGAAAAACTCGATGTCCGGGGCCAGTTCCAGGGTCTGCCTGACCAGGCCGGCGCCGTGCAGGTCCCCGGAAGCCTCGCCGGCGACGATCATGATCCGGTTCAAGGGCTCTCCGGCCCGCCGTCGAGTTCCCAAAGGTCGCGTCGCGATTCGATGTCCGCCCCGATTTGAAGCGCGACATCCAGCGCCCGCCGCCCGTCCCGCCCGCTGACCGGCGGTTCGGTCCCCTGGACTACGGCCTGGATAAAGGTATTGATCTCTTCTTCCAGGGCGTCGCTCGGCCCGACATCCAGGACCTGGCCCCGGGTCCCGGGACGGCCGGAGGCATCCAGGGCGTCTCGCCGGACCACGTAGGCCTCCCTCCGGCCGTAGTCGATGGACAGGTAGGCATCTTTTTGGAAGATGCGGATTTTCCGAAGACTCTTTTCCGAAATCCGGCTGGCGGTCAGATTGGCCACGCAGCCCGACGGAAATTCCAGGCGGACGTTGGCAATGTCGATCCGGGGCGTGGCCACCGGTACGCCGACCGCCCGGATGTGGGAAGGCCGCTCGCCGACCAGGTGCAGCGCGATGTCGATGTCATGGATCATCAGGTCCAGTATGACGTCCACGTCCGTCCCGCGCTCTGAAAAGGGGCTGATCCGATTGGCCTCGATAAACAGGGGCCGTCCGATGAAGCGGGCGGCCGCCTTGAGGGCCGGGTTGAAACGTTCGAGGTGGCCGACCTGGACGATGAGGCCCTTTTCTTCGGCCAGGGCCAGCAGCCGGTCGGCCTCGTCCAAAGTCCGGGTGATCGGCTTTTCCACCAGGATGTGGACGCCCGCGGACAGGCAGTCCCGGGCGACATCGAAATGGCCGCCGGTCGGCACGGCCACGCTGACCGCCTGGACCCGGTCCAGCAGATCGAGGTGGCGGTAGAAGGCGGGCACGCCGAGGCGGCCGGCCAACTTGTCGGCCCGATATTTTTCGACGTCGACCACGCCCACCAGTTCGACGCCCGGGTGGGCCCGGTATTTTTCCGCGTGGTACCGTCCCAGATGGCCCACGCCGATCACGGCAACCTTGATCCTGGACATTACGGTTCCCTGCAGAGCACGGCGATGCCTGCTTCATCGGCGGCGGCCCGGAAGTCCTCCCGATCGAAAATCAGCGTCCGGCCGGCCTCGATCAAAAGGGCCGAGGCCTTGACCTGGGCCATGACCTCGATGGTCTGGCGCCCTACGGTCGGCATATCGAACCGCAGGTCCTGGCCCGGTTTGCTGGTCTTGACCACCACGGCCCGATCCTCGGCCAGCCCGCCGCCCCGGCGAATGGTTTCGTCCGTGCCTTCCACGGCTTCCAGGGCCAGGACGACGCCGTCCCGAACGACCACGCACTGGCCGACGTCCCATTGGCCCAGCGCCTTGGCGATCTTCCAGCCGAAGTCCATGTCCGCCTCTTCCGCCCCGGTGGGCGGCCGCCCGGACAGCAGGCCGGGCGGAGCGACCAACTGCGGCGTAAACAGGGTCGAAGGCCGGATGGCAATGCCTTCCGCTTCGAACTCGTCGGCCATGGCCCGCAGAAGCCGGTCGTCGCCGCGACCCCGGTCGCCCAACCGGAATAGCATATACAGCACACGGGCGTCCGGCTGGAAGTGCCGAAACATGGTCCGTTTGCTGATTCCGCCGGCCATGACCGCTTCCTCGACCCCGCGACGCTTGAAAAAATCAGCCATCCTCAGAAACTGGCCCAGCTTGATCCAGACCCGGTCATCGACCAGCTCGCCCAGGGCCGGATCGGTGTCCCCTTCATGAAACACGGCGTGCACCCGCAGCCCCCGCTCCCGGGCCGCCCGGCAAAAAAGCGCGGGAAACTGCCCGCCGCCGGCCACCAGACCTATGGGGCGCCCTCCGGTTATCGGTACACCCCCCGCTTGGAACCCTGGATGAACTCGACCATGCGAATCACTTCGGGCACATCCGGATACTCGGCCAGAACCTCCTCGAGGACCTCCGGCAAGGGCCGGTTGTTCCGAAAGATCAACCGGAACGCCTCCTTGATGGCCCGGATGGTCACGATGTTAAACCCCTTGCGTCGCAAGCCGATGCTGTTCGGACCGTGGAGCGTGAAATCGTCCGCGCCCTGGCCGATCAGATAGGGCGGCACGTCCTTGACCACCCGGCTTTGCAGGCCGATAAAGCAGTGGGCCCCCAGACGGACGAACTGATGGATACCGCAGTATCCACCCACCGTCACGCCGTCTTCGACCATCACGTGTCCGGCCAGGGCCGCGTAGTTGATC
>JAHJTB010000463.1 GCA_018830135.1 Pseudomonadota bacterium
ATGAGACGTTTTTACAGCGGGCCGAATGGATGCTGACCCCCCGGCCTATGGTGATGTACCCGACGATTTCCTCGCCCGGGACGGGGTTGCAGCATCCGGCGAAGCGCAGCAGCACGTCCCCGACACCTCGGACCTTGATGCCCTCCTTGGGACGCTTTCTGATGCGGCGTACCATGCGGTCCATAAAGGAGGCCTGCCGGTCCTGCATGGGTTTGAGCTTGCCGGCCACTTGGTTGACGCTAATCTTGCCGAAGCCGACCGAGGCGACCAGGTCTTCCTGGGAGGTGAGGGAAAAATCCTTGGCCGGCTGTTCCAGTCCGCCGGATTTGAAAAGCTGATTGAAGTTGAGTTCGTGCTTGCGCAGGCCTTTTTCCAGCATTTCCCGGCCCAGGGACAGGGCCCGCTCCCGTTCCTCGACCTTGAACCACTGACGGATGCGGTTGCGGGCCTTGGGCGTGACCACGAAGTTGAGCCAGTCCTTGCTGGGCGAACTGTTCTTGGCGGTCAGGATTTCCACGGTGTCACCGTTGCGGAGCTGATACTTGAGTGGGATGATCGAGCCGTTGACCTTGGCCCCGATGCAGCGATGCCCGACTTCCGTGTGGATGACGTAGGCGAAATCGACCGGCGTGGCCCCGCGCGGCAGTTCCCGGACGTCGCCGGCCGGCGTGAAAACAAAGACGTCCTCGGGAAAGAGTCCTTCCCGGACGCTGGAGAGAAACTCGGCCGGGTCCTTGAGGTCCCGCTGCCATTCGAGCAGGGTCCGCAGCCAGGCGAACCGTTTGCTTTCATTCTCGGTCAGGTGGTCGCCTTCCTTGTAACGCCAGTGGGAGGCGATCCCGTTTTCCGCGTACTCGTGCATCTCCCTCGATCGAATCTGGATTTCCATGCGTTCGGCCCGCGGGCCGATGAGTGTCGTGTGGAGGGACTGGTAGCCATTGGCTTTGGGCAGGGAGATGTAGTCCTTGAAACGGCCGGGAATGGGCTTGAAGATGGAATGGATGACCCCCAGGGTCGAATAGCAGTCCTTGACCGTCTCGACGATGATGCGGAAGGCCGTTATGTCGAAGACCTGGTTGAGGGGCAGGTTCTGCTGAATCATTTTCTGGTAGATGCTGTACAGATGCTTGGGCCGGCCCGAAACCTCGCAGGGGACGTTAAACTCCATCATCTTGCCCGAAATCAGTTCGATGACCTCCTTGATGTAGGATTCCCGCTCCCCTCGCCGGCTGGCGACGTTCGTCAGGATTTCCTGGTAGGTTTCGGGTTCGAGGAAGTACAGGCAGTGGTCCTCGAGTTCGGACTTGATCTTCTGCATGCCCAGGCGCCCGGCCAGGGGCGCATAGATGTCAAGGGTCTCCTGGGAGATGACGGCCTGTTTTTCCGGGGCCAGAAAGCCCAGGGTCCGCATGTTGTGCATGCGGTCGGTCAGCTTGACCAGCAGGACCCGGATGTCCGTGGCCATGGCCACGATCATCTTGCGCATGTTTTCCGCCTGCCGTTCGGTGTGGGTGGCGAACTTCATCTGGCTGATCTTGGTCACGCCGTCCACGATACCGGCCACTTCCGGGCCGAACCGTTCGCTGAGTTCCTCGATGGTGGCCCGGGTGTCCTCCACGGTGTCGTGGAGCAGACCGGAGGTGACACTGGGCACGTCGAGCTTGATGTCGGCCAGCATGCCGGCCACTTCGAGGGGGTGGCTCAGATAAGGTTCGCCGGACAGGCGCGTCTGACCCTTGTGGGCCTGGGCGGAAAAGATATAGGCCCGCTGGACCATTCCCAGATCGGCCATGGGGTGATACGAGGCGATCTGGTCGAGTATGTTTTCGATGCGGCGCAAGCGGGTGTCAAGCCTCCTCGGCCAAGGTCCGGTCCCGGACGGCCTTGACCCGGTCCGGCGCCTCGGACAAGTCCCATAGCTGAACCTCTCCGCCGCGCTCCTTGAACTCGACCCGGTTCTGGGCCAGGGTCTTGCGGCTGACAGCCAGCCGCAAGGGGATGCCGATCAGGTCGGCGTCCTTGAACTTGATGCCGGCCCGTTCGTCCCGATCGTCGAGCAGCACGTCCAGGCCCAGGCCTCCGAGGGTCTTGTAGAGCCCTTCGGCCGCCTCGACCACGGCCGGGTCCTGCATCTGGAGCGGCAGGATCACGACTTCAAAGGGGGCCAGGGGCATGGGCCAGACGATGCCGTCCGGGTCGTTGTTCTGCTCGATGGCCGCGGCCACGGTCCGGCCGGTGCCGATGCCGTAGCAGCCCATGATGATCAGTTGTTCCCGACCCTGGGCGTCGAGATACTTGGCGCCCATGGCCTGGGAGTATTTGGTCCCCAGTTTGAAGACGTGTCCCACCTCGATACCGCGTTTGACTTCGAGAGCCCCTCCGCAACGGGGGCAGGGGTCGCCGGGCTGGGCCACCCGAAGGTCGAGATATTCGGAAATCTCGAAATCGCGTCCGGGGACCACGTTGACGAGGTGATAATCGGCCTCGTTGGCCCCGACTACGGTTCGGCTCAGGGTCTTGATCCAGTGATCGGCCAAGATGCGCGTTTTCAGAGCAACGGGTCCGGCAAAGCCCACCGGCGCCCCGGTCAATTCCTGGATCAGGGTCGGGTCCGCCATTTCCGGTTCAATGCCGCCCAATGCGTTTTTCAGCTTGATCTCGTTGACTTCATGGTCGCCGCGGATCAGCACGGCCAACGGGCCGTCCTCGGTCCGGTAGATCATGGTCTTGATCAACTGGTCGGGTCGGATACCGAGGAAACCGGTCACTTCCTCGACGGTGCGCATGTCTTGGGTCAGCACCCTGGCCGCTTCCGGTGCGTCCATGTCCCGGGCCTGGGTTTCGGCCGGCGCGGTCAGTTCCGCCTTCTCGGTGTTGGCCGCGTACCCGCAGGCCGGGCAGTTGACGATGGCGTCCTCGCCCGTCTCGGCCAAAACCATGAACTCGTGGGAAAAGCTTCCGCCGATGGCGCCGGAATCCGCCTCCACGGCGGTGAAGCGGAGGCCGCAGCGCTTGAAGATGCGCTGGTAGGCCTCGAACATGGCCTGGTAGCTCCTGGACGCGCCGTCCTCGTCCGCGTCGAAGCTGTAACCGTCCTTCATGCCGAACTCGCGCCCCCGCATCAGGCCGAAACGGGGTCTTATCTCGTCCCGGAACTTGGTCTGAATCTGGTAGAGGTTGATGGGCAGGTCGCGATAGGAACGCACCTCGCGCCGGACCAGATCGGTCACCACTTCCTCGTGGGTGGGGCCCAGGCAGTAGTCGTGATCGTGCCGGTCCTTGAAACGGAGCAGTTCCCGGCCGTAGTACTCCCATCGGCCGGACTCCTGCCACAACTCGCCCGGCTGGACGGCGGGCATCAGGATTTCCTGGGCTCCGGCCCGGTTCATCTCTTCACGGATGATGTTTTCGACCTTGACCAGGGCCCGCAGGCCCAAAGGCAGATAGGTGTAAATGCCCGAGGCCAGCTTGCGGATCATGCCGGCCCGGACCATGAGCTTGTGGCTCAGGACTTCGGCGTCGGACGGGTCTTCTCGCAGCGTAGGCAGAAACATGTTCGAATAACGCATGAAATCAATCCTCTTTTCGGTCGATCAGGCGGAAGACCTCGGCCGCCAGCGCGTCGGCCAGGTCGGCCTCCGGCACCTTGCGGATCATTTCTCCCTCCCGGAACAATATACCCTGGCCCCGGCCTCCGGCTATACCCACCTTGGCCTGGCGCGCCTCGCCCGGACCGTTGACCACGCAGCCCATGACCGCGACCTTGATCGGGTCGAGTACACCTGCGAGACGCCGCTCCACGTCCTCGACCAGGGTGAACAGGTCGATTTCGCAACGGCCGCAGGTCGGGCAGGAAATGATTTCCGGCCCGCGATGGCGCAGGTCCAGAGCCCGTAGAATTTCGTATGCGACCCGGACTTCCTCGACCGGGTCCCGGGTCAGAGAGACCCGGATGGTGTCGCCGATCCCCTCGTTGAGCAAAATACCGATCCCCAGAGCCGACTTGACCGTCCCGGCAATCAGGGTCCCGGCCTCGGTCACGCCGAGGTGAAGCGGCCGGTCCGACCGTTCGGCCATGAGGCGATAGGCGGCCACGGTTTCGAGGACGTCGGACGACTTGAGGGAGACCTTGATATCATCGAAACCCACCGCCTCGAGTTGGGCGATCTCCCGAAGCGCGCTTTCCACCATGGCCTCGGGCGTGGGGCGGCCGTGTTGTTCGAGCAGGTCTATTTGGAGCGAGCCGGCATTGACGCCGACCCGGATGGGCACGCCCCGAGTACGGGCCGCGGCCGCCACCTTCTCGACTTCGGTCCGGCCGCCGATGTTGCCCGGATTGATCCGCAGGCCGTCCACGCCCTGCTCGAGGGCCGTGAGGGCCAGGCGGTGGTCGAAATGGATGTCGGCAATCACGGGAATCCGGCTCCCGGCCTTGATCGCGCCCAGGGCATGGGCCGCACGGTCGTCGGGTACGGCCACGCGAACGATTTCACACCCCGCCTCGGTCAGACGCTCGATCTGGCCCAGGGTCGCCTCCGCGTTCCGCGTGTCGGTATTGGTCATGGACTGGACCACAACCGGCCGGCCTCCGCCGATCTCGATCCCGCCCAACCGGACCATTCTGGTTGGCTTGCGTCCGCTCAATGTGTCTCCATAATGGATTCGCCCGCCCGTTCGGATTCTGGAGTAGTATTATTGCGGCCGGAGGCGTTTGTCAACCGAGAGACCGGGGAGTGACGGCGGAAAGTTGGAAGCCGGCTCGGTCCCGGTCCGGTCCGGGCTGCTGGGATACGCCCTTGGCCGACCGAGAGAAGAACCTGGTCGGCTCAAAAGTCGACTTCCTGGCCGGCGATCCGGTTCCATCCTGATTTTGACGTCTGGGGCTTGACCTCCGCTGCTTCTCATCGACCTTTGTCCTCATCGACCTTTGTCCTTGACCGGCTCCCACATTTTGATTTACTATTTTATTAAATCAAATGGAATTGGCGGCTTCAGCCGAACCAGGGCAGAACACGGGTTTCGATGAAATTAGGTACTAATAAAAAATCTGGGCGTCAATTCATCCATAGAGGACCCGGTATGCCTTGTCCGATTCGTCGAGGCTGCTCATCAGGTTCCAGTCCGCGTCCACTACGTAAGGATGTGCAGCGAAGGACCTGATGCAAATCATCGTCGGGATTTCAGGTGAAACAAAGTAGGCTATATCTTCGACGTCCAGAATCAAGGGGGCGTTTTGAATAAACTTGGCGATTTTGATTGCTGGGGTATTTAAGTAGGCGGAAAACCGTGGCGTATCTATAATTAAATTTATATAGAATATCAGAGGGTTAAATAATGCTAACTGGTATCAAAATATGGAATTTTAAAATGTTTAACCAAATCGATGTAGAACTTGGGAAGCGCGTCGTCTTTATTGGTCCTAATAACTCAGGTAAAACGACAGCGCTTCAAGCATTGGCCCTATGGGAAATGGGTCTAAGGAAGTGGAATGAAAAACGTCAAGGGAGCAAAGCACCGGAAAAGCGGCCAGGGGTAACGATTAACAGACGGGATTTGGTTGCCCTTCCAGTACCTTCCGCAAATCTTCTTTGGCGGGATTTGCACGTTAGGCGGGTTTATACGGAAAAGGAAAAAAGACAAACAGAAAATATACGAGTTGATATTTTAGTTTCGGGAATTACTGGGGGAAATGAGTGGGAATGCGGACTGGAGTTTGATTATGCGAATGAAGAATCATTTTATTGTCGGCCTTTGCGAAGAATTGACGAAGGAGCTAAAGACTATCCAGAGCGTATGGTGATCCCTCAGGATGCTTCGGGATATAGAATAGCCTTTTTGCCCCCGATGTCAGGGTTAGCAGCAGAGGAACCAAAATGGGAAAGAGGCCGGGTCAATGTGCTTCTTGGAGAGGGGCAGACGGCACAAGTATTAAGGAATCTTTGTTGGGAAATATACACAAAGGATGAAGATCACTCAACATGGGAGAAACTCACCGCTCAAATAAAGGAAATGTTTGGTGTCATTCCGTTACCCCCTGAATATATCACTGAGAGAGGCGAAATAATAATGAGCTATAATGAGGCTCGTGGCGTGACGCTTGATATTTCTGCTTCTGGACGTGGCTTACAGCAAACTTTATTGCTATTAGCATATTTATATGCGAATCCCAAAACTGTCTTATTGTTGGATGAACCGGATGCCCATTTAGAGATTCTTAGGCAAAAGCAGATATATAACTTGCTATCAGAATCTGCTGAAGAGACAGGATCGCAATTGATCGCTGCTACTCACTCGGAGGTTCTCCTAAATGAGGCAGCTCAAAAAGATATCGTTGTTGCTTTCGTCGGGAGCCCACACAGAGTGGACAACCGGGGTAGTCAAGTATTGAAATCTTTGCGTGAAATAGGCTTCGATCAGTATTATCAGGCCGAACAGACAGGATGGGTGCTTTACTTGGAGGGATCAACGGATTTAGACATTCTCAGGACTTTTGCAAAAACACTTGAGCATCCGGTGGCAAAATATTTATCTAGACCGTTCACCCATTATGTTGCAAATCAACCACGTCAAGCAGAGAGTCATTATTTTGGCCTTCAGGAGGCAAAAAATGATCTTTTAGGAATTGCTATTTTCGATAGAATAGAACCATTTGAACCTTCCTTCGGGAATTTTATAAAGCTTATTTGGAAAAAACGAGAAATAGAAAATTATCTTTGTTACAAAGAAATATTAATTAAATATGCCACCCATGGTCTCGGCGATGACTTATTGGATCGTGCTGATAAGCAGATCAGGGCTAAGGCTATGGAAGAGTCGATTTATGAAATGGAAAATGCTCTTAAAATTCAATACAAACCCGGACCTTGGTCCTCTGATATAAAAGCAAGTGAAGATTTTTTGGAGCCATTGTTTAAAAACTATTTTAACAGATTAGGTAATTACAATTTGATGGGGAAAACAAATTTCCATCAACTTGCCCGGTTTATTCCAAAAGAAATGATTGACAGTGAAATAATAGAAAAGCTAGATGCTATTTTTAAAGTAGCTGTAAATTCTAAGCCTCTCAACTAAAGAAAGATAGGCCCCTGGTCCGCGATCATCGACATGCGCATATCCTGATTCACGAGTATAATCATGTGGACCCTAATGAGGTCTGGGAAACCGCAATTCGGGATATTCCCGAATTTTCGGCCCTGATTGAACCCAGGCAGGCACGGTCAGAGGAAATAAAGTAACCGAAAGGAAAAAAGCAACCGGAGGGGTCCGCCGGTGGAATCAGCCCTGGCAATGGCCAGGATGGTTGGAATAGGTATGTCTGGCACTTAGCATTGCCGAGATGCCAGGACCAAAATCCGGCCCCGCTTATGGCGACACCCAGAACGGGCCTTGACCGGCGTTCATCCGAGCATGTCTGGCTTGATGCAGTCCGCCGGCAGACGGTATCGGCTGGCCGAAGCCGGCCTGCATACCGGTGCAAGGTTTACGAGTCTTTGCCGTTCCGCTGGCTCCCAATCTCTATAAATTGAGAGAAAATCCCTACGATTTTTTGAACGGTTTCCGGCCTGGGCATGGGAATCCTGAGATATGGTTGATTATTTTGGTCTTTTTGGACAATGGTCGCCGCGATCTCGATGGCGGATTCAATGGGGCGTTCTCGGTCGACACCAATTGCCTGGCCGATTTTATTTAAGAAGTCCAATCCGGCGGTCGCGACATTTTGCCAAATATTTTCGGCGGAAATCGTATCCTGGTCCCTGCCTGTAACTTGGCCGGCTCGGATTTCTTCTTCGTTATCTTTCCCGGTTTCTTCCTGATATCGAATGGTATCCGGAATGGAGTCAGAGGCTTGTTCCACGGTTTCCATGAATTGGTTCAACTGGCTTTCACCGAGGAACACTTCATCCCGATCTCCATCCAAGACCCCTTTGAAGAGGGATTTCTTGAATTTTAATAGAGAAAGCATCCCATGTTCGATGGTGCCGTTGGCGATAAAATTGACTACGTGGACGGGACGATGCTGGCCGAGGCGGTGGACGCGACCGATTCGTTGTTCCAGAACGGCCGGGTTCCACGGTAAATCCATATTAACCACCACGTGGGCCGCCTGAAGATTCAGCCCGACTCCACCTGCGTCGGTGGAAAGAAAAAGACGACAATCAGGGTCTTTTTTAAAGCGATCTATCATATCTTTGCGTTTGGTACTGGGTACGCCGCCATGGAAAAAAACATGGCCCCAACCGTTTCCATTGAGCTTTCTCAGGATCAGTTCATGGGTCTTCACCCATTGGCTGAATACAACTGCCTTGGTTTCCGTGTTTTCAAGGGCGTCCTTGAGATATGAGATCAGTTCATCGACTTTTAACCCATAATCGGTTTTTTGATCGAGCAGGTAAGTACTATTGCAGGACATTCTCATGTTTTGAAGCGAGATCATCAAGCGCCTTTGGTCCGTGTCGGATAAATATTTATAACGTCTCCATTTAGCGACTATACGGGCAACTATCTCACGGTTCTCTTCATGAAACTTCAATTGTTCGGAAGTCATCTCAACAAAATACTTCTTTTCGATTCTTTCTGGAAGCTCAGACAATACCTCTTTTTTCGATCGTCGGATAAGAACCGGTGAAAGGGTTTCGGTAATACTCTGAAGATTTTTATACCCGATTACTTTTCCGGTTCCGTCCGCTTCCTCGGTGACCCGATGTTCGGCAAGAAATCGAAATAGAGGCCCCAACCGGAATCGGTCCACAAATTCCACGATCGAATGAAGTTCTTCCAGGCGATTTTCAAGTGGAGTTCCAGTCAGGACCAGAACGTATTGAGATTCAAGACGTTTGACGCTTTGAGCCGTTCTGGTTTTCCAGTTCTTGATTCGTTGTGCCTCGTCCAGAATGATCAGGTCCGGACTCCATTTCTTTATATAATCCCGGTCCCGATGAACCACTTCATAATTGGTAATTTTATAAAAAGAATCGGAATCATAACATCTATTTCTCGTATTTCTTAACCCTTCTATCACAGCGACGGCGCGGGAAGTGAACTTTTCGATTTCTTCGCGCCACTGGTATTTTAGTGATGTGGGGCAGATAATCAACACGCGGTCCATGCCCACAGCCCTGGCAAGGATTTCGCTGGCTGCAATTGCCTGAATGGTTTTGCCCAGCCCCATTTCATCGGCGATAATGGCCCGGCCTGCTTGTGCGGCAAACAATGAGCCGGCGATTTGGTAATTATAAAGCCTGAATTTTAATAGTTCATCCAAGCTCCGGTCCTTCACCTCTTGGGGGAAATGGCGACGGATTAATTCCCGCAGCTTTTCCTGATCACGGACGTGGGCTATATATTCCAAGGCATCCTCATAACACCGCAATTCATGGTCATAATGCTCGCTCTCCTCAAGAAAGGCTTCAAAGTGCGGGAATTCGCCCCTTTCGAGAACGTTATTACTATCAAAGTATCGGTCAGCCAGTTTTTCGAGGCCCTCCGGACAGTCGGCGCCCTGGTTGAAGATCACTTCCCGAGTAGAACCGTACCTGAGATACACTTCCGAATAGGCGGGTTTGAATCCAGCTTCAAGGGCCGTCTTGGCGCCTGGTATTTCCCTCAGGCGTGCCAGGGTGAATTCAATGTGTTTGCATGTCCCCAGGGTATTCACTGAAAAATCCGGGCAGGAGCAATAGTTGTCACCGGGAATCTCTCCCCGTATCGCGACCTTGTAGGTCCCTTCGGTCTCGGGGTTGGTAATCAAAAATTCTGAATAAAATGGTTCCTGGCCGATATTTTCCATCCCGAAGTCTTGAATTTCCCCGAACTCTCTACGAAGGGCTATCTGCCAGTCCTCCAGAGACATACCTTCAGGTCTTCTATTTCGGGGGGTCTTTTTTCGAGCCCGTCTTTGGTTTTCACTGGAACTGCTGGTTTTAGTTGTGTTATTTTTCTTCGTAGCCCGGCCGCTATCAAAGGTCTGCTGCTTTTGGGTCGGCATCTATTCATCCCCCAATTGGGTATTTTAAAATAGTATTGTTGCCTGAAGCCTGGTGGAAAACATAGCCAAAATACCGCCTGAAGTCAAACTAGTGAAAGAGGTTATTACAATGGCCTGTTATCAAGTGAAAAATACCGATATTGCCTGCTCGGGAGGCCGCTACGCCCAGGTGATCATCCCGGCAGGCCATCCTTATACGTGCTTCAAGTCCAATCGATTTTCAAGTCTTCGAAATGACGGATGAAAAAGTATTCGCTCCCGGGTTGTCCATGGCTCCATCCAACAGGGGGACGGAAGCACAAGCCATGCTCGGTTCAGCCCTCCGGCTCAACGAGCATGCGCCGGACGCCCGATCCGTGTCAATCCGTTCACTGAGAATCGCGACCTGAATTTGAAGTTTCCCGCCCGCACCGGGCCCTCGGTTGAATTAGGCCGGCCGATAAGCTAAGATTGAGGCCATGAACGGCCTGGCATTCGAAATCGGCGGAGTCCGCCTGGAAAATCCCCTGGTCATGGCCCCCATGGCCGGCATAACGGACCGGCCGTTTCGGCTTCTGGTCAAGGAACAGGGCGCGGCCCTCACGGTCACGGAGATGGTCAGCGCGGCGGGCCTGTGCCAAAACGGCGCCAAGACTTTGAAACTCCTGGCTACCGGCCCCTGGGAGCGGCCCCGGGCCGTCCAGATTTTCGGGGCCAATCCGGCCTGGATGTGCGAGGCGGCGGCCCGGGTCGAGGCCATGGGGGCGGACATCGTGGACGTCAACATGGGATGTCCGGCGCGCAAGGTGGTGCGCCACGGCTCCGGCGCGGCGCTGCTTAAGGATTTCAGTCTGATCAGGGATATCCTGACCCGGGTTCGCAAGGCCATTCGGGTGCCCTTGACTGTAAAGACCCGGTGCGGCTGGAGTCCGGGGCGGGGCGACGTGCTGGACCTTCTGCCCCTTCTGGCCGACTGCGGGGTGGACGCCCTGACCATACACGGCCGGTACGCCAACCAGGGATTCGGCGGTCGTGCGGACTGGGATATCATTTCCCGGGTCGTCGAGAATTTTCCAGGACCGGTCATCGGCAACGGCGACGTGACCCGGCCCGAGCACGTTCTGACCCTGCAAAAGTCCACGGGGTGCGCCGGGGTGATGATCGGCCGGGGAGCTCTGGGAAATCCCTGGATTTTCAGTCAATCCCTGGCCCTGCTTCAGGGGCGTTCGTTCGATTCGCCCGGCCCGGCCGACCGCTTGGCCGTGGCCAAGGCTCACGCCGGAATGATGGGTGAAAAGGTCGGCCGGGATCGGGCCGTGTACATGCTGCGCTCGGTCTTGATGTGGTACACCAAAGGCCTGCCCGGCGCGGCCGCCTTTCGCGGCAGCATCAATCAAACTAGGGATTTCGATGAGCTGATGGTTATGATCGACCGGTATTTCGACGGTCTGTCCGCCGGGGAGTTTCCCGAGGCGGCCGCCTTATGAAGATCGAACTGGCCCGAAGCTCCGGCTTTTGCATGGGCGTGCGCCGGGCCGTGGAACTGGCCCTGGAAGCGGTCCACACCCGGCCCGGGCCGATCTACTCTTACGGCCCCTTGATTCACAATCCCCAGGCCATGAAACTGCTCAGCGACAAGGGCCTGATCGCGCTGGATTCCGGGATCGAGGGCCTGGCCGGCATCCGGGGCGGTACGGTCATCATCCGGGCCCACGGGATTCCGCCCGGGGAGTGGCGGGCCCTGGAAGCCAAGGGTCTCGATCTCATCGACGCCACCTGCCCCCGCGTCATCCGCGTTCAGGCCATCATCCGGCGACATGCCGGCCGGGGCTATACGACCGTCATCTGGGGCAACCCGACTCATCCCGAAGTGATCGGCCTCCTGGGCCAGGCCGAGGACAACGGCTTCGTCATCCAGGGTCCGGACGACGTTGCCGGACTGCCCGAGGCCGAACGGGTCATTCTCGTGGCCCAGACGACCCAGAACCATCAGGCCTTCGATGACGTGATCGCCGCGGTCAGAAGGCGCTGGCCTGAAGTCGAGGTCTTCGACACGATCTGTGGGGCTACCCAGCGCCGCCAGGACGAAGTCCGCCGTCTGGCCCGGGCCGTGGAGGCCATGGTCGTGGTGGGCGGCCATTCGAGCGGGAACACCAAGCGTCTGGCGGCCGCGGCCGAAGCCGAAGGTGTCAAGACCGTCCATGTCGAAACCGAGGCGGAACTGGACCCCGACTGGCTGGCCGGGGCGGAAACCGTGGGTGTGACCGCCGGCGCTTCGACCCCGAACTGGATGATCCGCCGGGTCACCCGGGAGATTGAGCGACTGGCCAGAAAGGGCGACACATCGTTTCAGTCCCTGGCCCACCGGGTCCTGCGTTTTCTCCTGCTGTCCAATCTGTACGCCGCCTTCGGGGCCGGAATGCTTTGCCTGTCCGGGGCCCTGCTCCAAGGGATAAAGCCCCAGCCCGTGTTCTTCGGCGTGGCCTTCTTCTACATCCATGCTATGCATATCCTCAACAATTTCCTGGACAAGGAAGCCAGCACCTTCAGCGAACCGGACCGGGCCAGCTTCCTGGACACTTACAAGACCGGCCTGCTCGGCTCCGGCGTGGTCTCGGCCCTGGTCAGCCTGGCCCTGAGTCTGACCATCGGCTGGAAGGCCCTGGCCCTCCTGACCCTGATGAGCGTGGGCGGCCTGCTCTACTCCGTGCCGCTGGCCCCGAAATCGTGGCCCCGCTTCGCCAGGCTGAGGCGCCTCAAGGACATCCCCAGCTCGAAAACCATCATGCTGTCAGGCGGCTGGGCCTTGTGCCTGAGCCTCGTTCCGGCCCTGTCCGCCGAAGGACTGACCGGCTGGCCCACCCTGCTGGTCGGACTGGCCATTTTTCTGTTGGTCTTCATCCGCAGCGGGCTGGGCGACATCATGGAAATCCAGGGCGACCGGATAGTGGGCCGAGAAACCATCCCTATCATCATCGGCGAGCAGAAGACCCAGAGGCTGCTGAACGTGGCCGCGGGGCTTCTGGTCGTGGTCCTGGTCGGGGGCTGGCTCTCCGGGCTACTGACCTCGCTGGCCCTGCTGCTGTTGGCCTGCGCGGCCTACACAGCCTTTTACCTTTTTCTTTTCCGGAGACGGCTGATGATGGGCGGGACGTTTTTCGAGGCCCTGGTCGACGCGGTCTTCATACTGGCCGGACTGCTGTCCTGGTTCTGGGCCGGGGTCCGAGGAGGGTGAGACATGGACTGTTATGAACTGATTCTGTCCCGGAGGACCGTCAGGCGCTTCAAGCCCGACCCGATCCCCGACGAGGTGCTGGAAAAAATGGTCGACGCGGCGCGACTGGCCCCCAGCGCGGCCAACCTGCAGCCTTTGCGCTATTTGATGGTGACCGACCCGGACATCCGGGCCAGAATCTTCCCCTGCCTGAGATGGGCCGCGTACATCAACCCGGACGGCAACCCGCCCCCGGGAAGCGAGCCTGCGGCCTACATCGTCATCCTGGTCGACGATCAGGCCGGGGGCGGGTTCTACCGGTACGACGTGGGGTATGCCTGCGAAAACCTGCTTCTGGCCGGCCTGACTTTCGGAGTGGCCGGTTGCGCCATGCTGGCTTTCGACCCCAAGGTCATCGTGGCCGAGTTCGATCCGCCCGATCATTTGCGGCCGGACCTCGTCGTGGCCCTGGGCTACCCGGACGAGACGCCCATGGCCGTGGACCGTTCGGACACGGTCAAGTACTGGCGGGACGACAACGGCCGGCACATCGTGCCCAAAAAGCCCTTGGCCGAGGTTATGTATAAAAACGGGCTGTCCAGGGATTGAACGCTTGCCGCTGGTCAGCGTGGTCATTCCCACTTTCAACCGGGCCGGGCCGGTGGCGCGGGCCGTGGATTCCGTCCTGGCTCAGACCGGGCCGGGATTCGAGCTGATCGTGGTGGACGACGGTTCGACGGACGAAACCGGCCGGGTTCTGGGCCGGTACGGCGAGGCCATCAAGGTCTTGAGACAGGATCGCGCCGGGGTCGGAGCGGCCCGCAACCGGGGGATCGAGGCCTCCCGGGGGGACCTGATCGCCTTTCTGGATTCGGACGACTACTGGCTTCCGGAAAAGCTGGCCCTTCAAACGGCCTTTTTTCAGGCCCATCCGGACGCCCTGATCTGCCAGACCGAGGAAATCTGGATACGGGGCGGCCGCCGGGTCAACCCCAAGGCCCGGCATCGGAAGCCGTCCGGCGACGTGTTCGTTCCATCCCTCGAACTGTGTCTCATCAGCCCCTCGGCGGTTATGATGCGGCGATCGCTGTTCGACCGGGTCGGCCTGTTCGACGAGGACCTGCCGGCCTGCGAGGATTACGACCTCTGGCTCCGGGTTTCGGCCCGCTGGCCGGTGCATCTGCTGGATCACCCCCTGGTGGTCAAGACCGGCGGGCACGCCGACCAGCTTTCCCGGACCGTGCCCGCCCTGGACCGCTTTCGGGTCCAGGCCCTGCGTAAGATCATCCAATCCGGCCGGCTGACCCCGCTTCAGGTCCGGGCGGCCCGGCAGGTCCTGGCCCGTAAGGCCCGGGTTTACGGCCAGGGCTGTCTGAAGCGGGGCCGGGTGGCGGAAGCCGAGGAGTATATGGAACTGGCCCGGGCCAACGGCCCGGAGACGTTGGCCGACGACAACGGCCCGGCTGAAATCGAGGGAGTATGAGGCCTTTCCAGAACAACGGCCTGGTATACTACGGCTTCGACCTGTTCGCCCCGTTCGAGGAACTGGTCCACGGCGTTTTTACCCGCCACGGCGGCGTCAGCCCACCGCCCTGCGAGGGACTCAACCTGGCCTTTCTGGATGCGGACCGGGAGGACAATGTCCGGACCAACCTGGACCTGGCCGCCGAAGCCCTGGACCTGGACGGTCTGTGTTTCGCCGGCCAGGTCCACGGAGACCGGGTTCTGGTGGTTGGAAACGGGGACGGCTGCCGCCCCAGGAGCCGGGCCGAGGTCCGGCGAGGGTACGACGCCCTGATCACCCGCCGGCCGGGGATGGGGCTGCTGGTCAAGCTGGCCGACTGTCAGGGCGTGCTGCTCTACGATCCCCGGACCCGGACCCTGGGCCTGGTCCACTCCGGGTGGCGGGGCAGCGTAAAAAACATCCTGGGCCTGACCGTGTCCCGCATGGTCGAGGCGTTCGGGGTCCGGCCCGAGGACCTCCGGGCGGGCATCAGTCCTTCCCTCGGCCCTTGCTGCGCGGAGTTCGTCCACTATCAAAACGAACTGCCTCGGGATTTCTGGGACTATGAAGTCGGTGACCGCCGGTTCGATTTCTGGGCCATCAGCCGGGACCAGTTGCGGGCCGCCGGTCTGAAGACGGAACATATCGAAACCGCCGGCCTGTGCACCAAATGCAACGGCCTGACCTTTTATTCCTATCGTCGGGACCCGGTCACCGGCCGTTTCGGCCTGATCGCGGGTTTACGGAGGTAAGGGGCGATTGTCCGACATATTTTTGGGTGAATGTCTGGTGATGGAAAACCGGGAGGTGGCCGCGGGAACCTTTCTGCTCCGCCTCGAGGCCCCGGCCGTGGCCCGGATCGCCCGCCCGGGTCAGTTCGTCATGGTCCGGACCGGGCCGTCCCCGGCCAAGGGGACAAGCCCTCTGCTCAAACGCCCCTTTTCCCTGCACCGGATCGGTTCCGGAGGGGAGATCGATCTGCTCTACCGGGTGGTCGGGGAAGGAACGAGCCTGCTGTCGCAGGTCCGCTCCCTCCAGGGCCTAGAGGTCATGGGACCATTGGGCCGGGGATTCGAACCGCCGGACCCGCTGCCAAGGGCCTATCTGGCGGCCGGAGGCGTCGGCCTGGCGCCCCTGCTGGCCCTGGCCGAGACCCTGGCCGGTTCGACGGAAACGATTCTGTTCTACGGCGCCCGATCGGACGACGATCTGGTCTCGGCGCCCTACCTGGAACTGTTCCAGTGCCGGGTCCTGCTATGCACCGATGACGGAAGCGTCGGGTTTCATGGCCCGGTGACCGAGCCCCTGGCCGAGGTCCTCGAGGCGAGTCCGGCCCCGGTCTTCGCCTGCGGCCCCCGACCCATGCTGGCCCGGGTGGCCGAACTGGCCGCCGGGGCCGGGGTGGCGGCCCAGGTGTCCATGGAGGCCAATATGGCCTGCGGCATGGGCGCCTGCCTGGGCTGTGTCGTGCAAACCAACGAACCGGCCTACACCCGCGTCTGCCTCGAAGGGCCGGTCTTTCGGGCCGAGGATATCCAATGGTAGATCAGGTGGACCTGCGGGTTTCATTGGGAGACATCAAACTGAAAAATCCGGTCATGTCCGCCTCGGGCACCTTCGGCTACGGCCAGGAATACGAAAACTTCGTCGACCCGGCCGCTCTGGGGGCGGTGGTGACCAAAGGCGTTTCCCTGAACCCCCGGCCGGGCAACCCGCCGCCCCGGATCGTGGAGACCCCGGCCGGAATGATCAACGCCATCGGCCTGGAAAACGTGGGCGTGGAGTCCTTTATCCGGGACAAGCTGCCCTGGCTGGCCGAACGCGGGGCCCTGGTCGTGGCCAACATTCTGGGGGAATCCGTCGAGGAATACGAGGCCCTGGCCCGGCGGCTCGACCAGGCGCCCGGACTGGCCATGATCGAGGTCAACGTCTCCTGTCCCAACGTGGCCGCGGGCGGACTGGCCTTTGGCGCCGACCCCGCGACCGCGGCCCGGGTCACTTCGGCCGTGGTCCGGGCGACGCGCCTGCCCGTAATGGTCAAGCTGCCCCCCCTGGTCTCGGACGTGACCGCCGTGGCCCGGGCCGCCGTGGATGCCGGAGCCCGGGCCATATCCCTGATCAACACCATCCCGGCCATGGCCCTGGACATCGAAACCCGGCGTCCCAGACTGGCCAACACGATCGGCGGGCTCTCCGGCCCGGCCATCAAGCCGGTGGCACTTCGCCTGGTCTGGCAGACGGCCCGGGCCGTCTCCGTGCCCGTGATCGGCATCGGGGGCATCATGAACGCCGTCGACGCCCTGGAATTCATGCTGGCCGGGGCCTCGGCCGTCCAGGTCGGGACCGCTTCCTTCGTCAATCCCCGGGCCGTCCTGGACATCATCGCCGGCATCGAAACCTTTCTGCGCCGGCAGGGACTGGCCGATCTGAAGTCCTGGATCGGTCGCCTGGAAACCCTATAACCACACCACGGAAAAAATAATATGACGATTAACAAGCCGGGGACGAGCCCCCCGGCGGATGCGGCTTCCATACGCGCCCGCCAGAGTCGCTTCGCGGGCAACCATCCGATTTTCCTTGCCATCCTTACGTGAACCATGTTATATCTTATTCAATCAAGAAGGGTTAGGCCTCGAGCCCGCATGCGTCTTTTCATTATCTTCATGGTCGGTCTCAGTCTCCTGACGGCCTGCGCCACAACCGGAACGCGGCCGGCGGGGGAAGAGCCGGGCGCCATGAAGCAGGGCGCATCGACGACCGTTCCACCGGGCAGGGACCAGTTCAAACCCGGACCGCTTTTCGACCAGGCCCTCCGAGAAAAAGTGGCCGCCGAACTCGAACTTCTGGAAGGGGCCGCTCCCAAAATTCCCATTACCATCAACGATGACGTCAAACAGGCCATGCAGTTTTTCCTGACCGACGCGCGCAAGTTCATGATCCGCGCCGTGGGACGGTCCAGTCGATATCTGCCCATGATGAAGCGCGTGCTCAAGGAAAAAGGTCTGCCCACGGACCTGGCCTATCTGCCCCTGATCGAAAGCGGGTATCAGGTCGAGGCCATGTCGCCGGCCAAGGCGGCCGGGTTGTGGCAGTTCATTCCGGCCACGGGCAAACGGTACGGACTGAAGATTGACGACTTTCGGGACGAGCGCCTCCATCCGGAAAAAGCGACCCGGGCTGCGGCCGACTATCTGTGCAACCTGCATCAGATGTTCGAATCGTGGTATCTGGCCGCCGCGGCCTACAATGCGGGTGAAGGAAAAATATTAAAAGGACTGAAAAAATACAACGCGACCAACTTCTGGGAGATAAAGAACGGCGGCGATTACCTGCGCAACGAAACCAAGGAATACGTCCCCAAATTCATTGCGGCCATCATCCTGGCCAAGGACCCGGAAGCCTTCGGCCTGTCCGGAATCAAGTACGAAAAGCCCCTGGAATACGATGTGGTCACGGTCTCCCAACCGACCGATCTGGACTTGATCGCCAGGCTGGCCGGGGTGGAAGCCAAAGAGATCGAGGCCCTCAATCCGCATTTGAACCTGTGGTGCACACCGCTTTTCGAAACAGACTACCCGGTCAATGTACCCAAGGGAAAAGGCGCGGATATATTGGAAAAATTGGCCAAAGTTCCGGACAAGGACCGCATGAAGTTCTCGGCCCACAAGGTCGAGGCCCGGGAAAGCCTGAAGGTGATCGCCCGGACCTATGGCCTGTCTGAATCCTCGCTTCGAAAGTTCAACGGGCTGCGCAGGAGCTATCTGAAAAAGGGCCAGATCATTCGCATTCCCATCGGTCGGGATGTGTATCAGGCCCGGCAGAAGGAATACCAGCGCCGCCTGGAGGCCGAGAAGGCCCGTTACAAGGGTATGGGCCGCATCGTCTATACGGTCAAGGCCGGGGACAACCCCTGGATGATCGCCCGCAAGTTCGACGTCAACTGGAAGAACCTGACCGAATGGAACGATATCAAGGACGTGCGAGGCATCCATCCGGGCCAGAAGCTGGTTATCTACATGGATGATGCGCAGCCCGAGGTGCAGGCGCCGCCCGGGGCCGCGGTCGCCGTCGCGACCGCGCGGTCCCGTAAAATCTCAGAAAAAGGCAAGACGTCCGCTTCCGAGGTCAAGCACACCGTCCAGGTGGGCGACACGCTTTGGAAGATCGCCCAGCGTTACAAAGTGTCGGCCCAGGAACTGAGCCGCATCAACCGTCTCAAGGGCAACCGTATCAGTCCCGGCCAGGTTCTGATCGTCAAGGCCGGATCGATGCCCGCGTCTTCGGCTTCGGACGCGGAGGACTCGGAGATCGACCAGGACGCCCCGGCCCTATCGAGGAGGGCCGGTCCCGGGCCCGGCAAGGCCGGTTCGACCAGTATGGAACACACCGTCCGGCCCGAGGATACCCTTTGGAGCATCGCCCTGCTTTACAAGGTGGATGTAGACGAAATCAAGACCTTGAACTCTCTGAAAGACAACTGTATCCAGCCCGGGCAGGTTCTTAGGATCGCGGGTCGGGGCAACGTGCCGGAACCGGGTTCCAAAACAGCGTCGCCTGGAAAGGAAACCGTTGCCCAGGCCACGGCCGCCCCGGAAAAACCGGCGGCTGCCGCAACCGAAAAACAAGCGCCTTCAGGCCTTTACCAGGTCCAGGGCGACGACACGCTCTGGAAAATCGCCCGGCGCTTTCATGTTTCCGCGAAGGCGCTTCGTCAATGGAACGGCCTGAAGAACGATCGGATCAAGCCGGGACAGACCCTCAAGGTCGCCGGGCCGGCCGGATCGGCCGAACCGGGCCGGGGAGCGGGTTCGACGTCAACGACCGTTTCGGGAAAAAAGCCGGCCTCGCTCAAACCGGAAGCCGTGGCCAAGACCGTGAACTATCAGGTCCAGCCGGGCGACACGCTCTGGAAGATATCGCGGCGCTTCAAGGTGGACCCGGCCAGCATTCGGGCCTGGAATGCCATGAAGGACAACAATATCCGGCCGGGCGACGTCTTGAAGATTCTGGCCGATCAGGGCTGACTATAGCCAGAGCAGTAAAATCCCACCCGTATTTATCAAATGAAAATTAATCATCCTGAGGGGAGATTTTCCACTGCCATCTCTTACGGGGGCGGTTGTTTACTCGATTCGGTACTAATTTCCCAGGACAAAATGGTTGTAAACCCACATGCCCGTGAAGACCTGCGCCACGGCCAGGACCAGGGCCAGCAGGTTGTTCAGGCCATGGATCAAGGGCAGGGCGGTCCGTTTTTTCTTGACCCGGTCCATGTACAGGCCGGTGGCCAGGCCGACCACGGCCAGAAGGCCGATGAACAGTCCGATATAGGCGTGGGCGCCGGTGATCAGGAAGCCCGGCCAGGTCCTGGCGGCCGTGATCAGGCCGCCGGCCATGCCGACCAGCCAGAGGGCCAGGGCGACCAGGCCTAGGCGGACGTGGAGTTTCCAGGCGAAAACCGTTTTCCGTCCGAGGTGCAGGGTCTGGAAGCGGCGGAAACCGAGAAAGAGCACGTAAACGGCCAGCAGCGTGGCCAGAATCTGAAGCAGCGGATGAATCCAAAGCATGGGTGGACCTCTTCAGGACTCGGGGGGGGACCGTAGTCCCCGCCCCGAAGTGGAGTGGATTTAAAAATCGTGAACCAGGACGAAATCGTTTTTGGCCCGCGTGCCGTGGCAGGAGATGCAGCCGGCCGGTTTGCCAAAGGGTTCGGCCTTGCCGTCCGGGGAATACTTGGCCCAGAACCAGTCTCCGTCCCCCGGGTTGTAGCCTTTGACCTTGTACATGACCGTAATGGCGGCCAGTTTCTTGTCCGCGGTGTAGTTTTCCTTGACCTGGATGCTGCCGTAAGGCAGGGGCGGCTTTTCGGCCTTGAGGGCCGCCTCGTTGACGAAGACCTTGTGGATCGGTCCATGGGGCGCCCGTCCCGGCTGGAACCCTTGATGGTCGGGCCACATGCCCCATTTCTGGTAGGGCGAAACCTGGGTGATGTAGTTCCACAGCGCGGCCGGGTCAGGGCCGGGCATGTCCGCGGCGATGGCCGGACCAGCGAGGGCCAGGGCCAGGATCACGGTCAGGACCCAAGCCGCTGCGACGGTCTGCTTCATCTCCAGTCTCCTTTCCGAGCCGAAATGGCTGTCGGCTGTTGGTGGAAATGTGAAAACGGATTCCTGTGATTCGAGGGGCCTCCTTTCATCCATTCCCGGTCCCGCCCCGATGAGGACTGACCGAAGTTATTCTAAAAATATATCGGTTTTTGCGACGGCCGCAAGGTCCGGACCTTCCGGGTCGGCCCCGGCTCCGCCGGGACCGGGGGCTGAAGCCGCACTTTCATAAACCTGGGAAGCCTGCCTCGCCAGGGCGATCCTGAAGCGTGATCAAGCGTTAGGTGGATACGGCCGGAAACCGGAGTAGGGCTTGACAGTGCCGGCCGGGCTGGGATATAAAAATCCAGTTTTCGATCATTTCCGAAGCGGACCGCCGGCCGCGGGCCGACGGCCGCCCGGCCGGGTTAGGGAAAGGATGACTTATGGAGTTTGGACAGAAAGTCGGCGCGCTGATTCTAATGGCCATCCCCAGCACCGTGGGCAGCATTTATTTTTACGACCTGTTGCATAGCTGGCTGGTTGTCATCGTCTGGCTGGCCCTGATGCCCTTTCTTTACTGGGCCATCATTACCGGCAAGTTCAAGCGGAGCAGGACCGCATCCTGAATCACGGCTCGGCCGTACGGACGGCCCCCGGGTCGGACGGATTATCGGCCCTTTTGGCCGCGGGCGGTGGACCAGGCTCATTTGGCGACGGGATGACTTCCTCCCCGGACGGGGTGGGGCATTCCGTTTTTTTTCGTCCGCTTTGCCTATTGCGGGTGGGCGAGGTCATCGGGAGAGGGAAGGGGTTTAATATCGAGTTCCCTCGACCCGCTTGCAATCCCGGCCCGGGACTGATTTATTAACAGGCATACTCCCCCGGGCAGGGATTCCGGAGACAACATGCGGAGGACCCCGGTCGAGGCCCCTCTGGCGAGGTTCTGTGTGAAATGAATGGATTGAGGCAAAAACTCGAACTGTTGAACGTGATCGAAACGGTCTTCGACCGCTTTGTTTCCGATAACTACCAGACGGCCTGCCAAAAGGGCTGCGCGGCCTGCTGCACCCATGACGTCACGGCCACGACCCTGGAGGCCCACCGCCTGCTGGCCCGTTTGAAGGAACCGGGGCGCGAGGACTTGTGGGACCGCATCGCCGCGGCGGCCGCGGCGGACCTGTTTCGCCCCAGGATGACCACCAATCTTCTGGCCATGTTCTGCATGAACCGGGAGGAGCCTCCGGACGAGGCCCCCGGTCCGAACCCGGGCCCGTGTCCGTTGCTGGTGGACGAGACCTGCGCGGCCTACGAGGACCGCCCCTTGGGCTGTCGGGGCATGTTTTCCCTGATTCGCTGCCAGCCGGGCCGGGAGGCGGAACTGCCGCCGGAACTGGCGACCGTGGCCACCACCTGCTGGCAGATCGTCGAGCATCTGGACGGGGGCGGCCTCTACGGCAACCTGACCGATCTGCTCCTGGCCCTGCGCGACGAGAAAAACGCTTTTCAGTATGAAACCCGGGACCAACTGGTCCTCCAGGGGCTCCCTCCGACCCGGCCGGTGCCGGGCTTCCTGATTCCGCCCGAGCAGATGGAGCCGGTGGGGGCCTTTATCGAACAGCTTTTGAACACCGATTGCGGCGGCCAGACTTTCCGTCAGCGCATGGCCGAGGTCAGGCCGTCCAGGTTTTAACCCGGATATCGCGGATCGGCGCCCTAGTGGAAGCCGACTTCGATATCCGGGTTTAATCGCATCGCCCAAGGAGAACGTTATGCGGATTCGCAACCAGATCGAGGTGACCCCGGAAGCGGCCCCGATGGCCGGGGCCAGGGGCGCTTTCATTCAATGGCTGGTGGCCGGCCCGGAAGGGGCCGAAAATTTTTTCATGCGCCGGATCATCATCGAGGAAGGCGGGCTGGTGCCCGAGCACGAACATCCGGAAGAGCACGAAATCTACGTCCTGACCGGACAGGGCCGGGTCGAGGCCGGGGAGGCCTCCCGGGCCCTGGAACCGGGTGACTGTGTCTTCATTCCCGGCGGCGAACGGCACGGGTTCACCAATACCGGCCCGGGCCAACTGACCTTCATCTGCTGCATCAACGTGGTCAAGGCGTGACATTGTCCGGGATCGATCCCATGCCGCCTTGGTGGCCGCCCCGGGACGAACTGGCCGGTCGATGCGCCAGGCTGCAGGAGGCCATGCACCGCGAAGGCCTGGACGGCCTGCTGTGTTACGGCAATACCAACCTGCTGTATCTGTGCGGCACGACCCAGGCCGAGGCGGTCTTTCTGCCGCCGGACGGGGAGCCCCTGGTCCTGGGCCGCCCGCCTCTGGATCGACTGACGGATGAAACCGCCTGGCCCCGGGTCGAGCCCATGCCGCGCGGCCCGGACCTTCGGGCGCGCCTGGCCGTTCACTCCGGTCGACCGCTGACCCGGGTCGGGCTGGAACTCGACCTCCTGCCGGTCAACCGGTTCAGGCGGCTGGAGCGGGAAGGCTTGGCGGGCCTGAGCCTGGAAGACGCGACGCCTCTCCTTCGATCCGTCCGATCGGTCAAGTCGGCCTTTGAGATCGCTCATATCCGAACCGGGGCGATCGGACTGGACCGGGTCTATCAGGCCGTGCCCGGGATACTGGCCGAGGGGCCGACCGAACTGGAACTCGAGGCCCGCCTGACGGCCATGCTTCGGGCCGAGGGCCACCAGGGCCTGATCCGTTTCCATGGCTTCAATCAGGAAATGTATTTCGGCCACGTCCTGAGCGGGCCCAACGGCCTGCTCAGGTCCAAGATCGGCTCCCCGACCGGTGGCCAGGGTATCGGACCCGGCTACGGTCAGGGCGCGGGCCCGAAGCAGATAGAAACCGGAGAACTGGTCAGTGTCGACCTGTTCGGGGCCCATGGCGGGTACATCGTGGACCAGACCCGGGTTTATTTCACGGGGCCGGCCCCGGAAACAGTCAAAAATGCCTACAAAGGGCTGCGGGCACTGGCCCGGGACCTGAAGGCCGCCGTCCGGCCGGGGCTGACGGGCGAGGATGTCTATGAGGCCGCGTTCGACCTGGCCGAACGATACGGGCTGAACCCTGGTTTCATGGGGGAGGGTGACGGGCGGACCCCCTTCGTGGGCCACGGTGTCGGGCTGGAACCGGACGAATGGCCGATTCTGGGCCGGGGACAACGCGAGGTGCTCCGGCCGGGCATGGTCGTGGCCCTGGAACCTCGCGTCTTCATGCCCGAATACGGCGTGCTGGGGCTGGAGGACACCTTTCTGGTCACGGAAACCGGACTGGAATACCTGACCGTCACCAGCCGGGAACTCCGGGAGGTCTTTTTGCATGACCGATCGTCGTGATCGGGCCTGGATGGAGTCGGGATGAGCCTGCCCTATCGATTTTCCAAGTCGGACCGG
>JAHJTB010000464.1 GCA_018830135.1 Pseudomonadota bacterium
CCCCCCTTCACCAGCGCACTCTTGGTCGTCTCCATGGGCAGACCGGTCGCCTTCCACAGCTCGATCTCCTTGGCGTGAGTGCCGCTTTTGTCGCCCCGGGAAATGAAGGCGGCCTTTTTTTCAGCGATTTTTTTCAAGGCCCCGGCCGCGTCCTTCATCCCCTTGATTCCGGCCGGGTCGGCGGGCGGCCCGAGCAGAACGAAGTCGTTGTGCATGACCGCGTACCGTTTGGTGCCCCAACCCGCCTTGATAAAGGCCTCTTCCTGGGGCGGACTGTGCACGAAAATCACGTCCACGTTGCCGTCCTGACCGTCCATGATGGCCGCGCCCGTGCCTTTGGCCACGTACTGGACCTCGATGCCGGTATCCTTCTTGAACTCCGGCAGCAGAATGTCGAGCAGTCCCGAGTCCCGCGTGCTGGTGGTGGTGGACATCTTGATGGTCTTGTCCTCGGCCGCGGCCGCGCCGGCCAGCATACCCAGCAGCAGTCCGCACAACGTCAAAATCCATGTCTTCTTCCAGGCCATTGGCATGTACCTCCCGAAATGTCTTGATTGTTCGTAGTTTTGCCGGCCGGCGAACGCCTCGTACCCGACCATTTACATTCATACCGAAAATTTTAATTTCTGTCAATGTTGATACAGGTGTTTGAAGCGGACCCGGCCCGCCGGAAGACCGGTTCGAGCGCCGTCCCTATTGCCAGGAGCGGCAAGGCGATCCGCCGGGAGCCACCGGCCGTCATCCGATCAATATTGACAGGGAAGCCTGCCGTCTTTAACCCGGATTTTGCGGTCGAGTTCGTAGCGAGGCGTCGAAATGCATAGCGAAACGCGAAGTTGGACCGGTTTTGGGCCGCGGGCGTATTATACGATACGTCGAGGTCAAAAAGCGGGAAACAAGCGTTGCAGCAGGCATTTCGGCGCCGCAGTAGAAGGCAATTGCAAAATCCGGGTTAAAATCAATGGACAGGGGAAAAAATATTTCACTCCCCCCCTGGCGCCGGTCTGAATCCGGTGTATACTTGTAATTGGGGACGAGCCATTAGACCCCGATTCCCGGTCAGGGCGGCCGGGAAGGGCCCGCATCCGATCCGATCCTTCCGAACCGGTGGGCGGGTATGGAAGGCAGACAGAACGGGTCCGGGAAGATTAAAGTCCTGTTTTTTGACGGCTCGTCCCCTTTTCATGTACCGAATCCGGATGTTAACCCCCTTCTCCCCCAATCCCTCTCGACTTTCCAGGCCCTGGATGGACATGTCCGCCGAAGCGGACTATAATTCGGCCCAGACCCGGCCGTTGGCGCCGAGTCCTATGGAGGTTTCAATGCGTGGGTTCCTGATCCCGGTCTTTTGTCTTTTTCTGGCCTGGCCCCTCTCGGCGGTTCGGGCCGACGAGCCGCGGGAGGCCCGACCGCATCCCTGTTTCCGAAGTATTGACGCGGACCGGGACGGCCGGGTCACGCCGGCCGAATTCAACCAGGCCTTTCCGGATTCCAGGCCCTCGGTCTTCCAGGCCGTGGACCTCGATCGGGACGGATGCCTGATTCACGACGAATATCACCGTTCCCTGGGCCACGGCCGCCCGGGCGAGGACGGATGACCCGGCTACCTCTGGACCCGTGAACGTTCTCGTTTTTAATTCCGGCAGTTCCTCGGTCAAGTACACCTGTTTCGGAGCAAGGGACGGCCGGGCCCTGGCCTGGGGCATTGTCGAGCGCATCGGCCAGCCGGGCGCCGTACATCGGCACCAGGTCGAGGACCGTCCGCCGTTGGAACGGCCCGTCGAGGCGGCCGATGCCGGCCGGGCGGTCGGCGTAATCACGCCGTGGCTGACCCACCCGGACCAGGGCGTCTTCGGGTCTCTTTCCGATGTCCAGGCCGTAGGCCACCGGATCGTGCACGGGGGGGAAAAGATGACCCGGGCCGTGGTGGTGGACGAAGAGGTCAAGGCCGTCATCCGGGAATACTGTGACCTGGCGCCTCTGCACAATCCGCCGGGCCTGATGACTCTGCAGGCGGCCCAGGCCGTTTTTTCCTGCCAGCCCCACGTGGCCGTCTTCGACACCGCCTTTCACGCCACCATTCCGGAACATGCCTTTTTGTACGGCCTGCCCCATGAATATTACGGCCGGGACAAAATCCGTCGCTACGGATTTCACGGGCTGAGCCACGGGTACGTCTCCCGGGAAGCGGCCCGGTTCCTGGGCCGTCCGATCGAGTCCCTCCGGATGATCACCTGCCACCTGGGTAACGGATGCAGCGTGACCGCGGTGGACGGCGGCCGCAGCGTGGATACCAGCATGGGATTTACGCCCCTGGAAGGCCTGATCATGGGCACCCGGTGCGGAGATATCGACCCGGCCCTGGTTCTGTACCTGATGGAACGCAAGGGCCTGAGCGTGTCCGAAGTCAACGACCTGCTCAACAAGCAGAGCGGCCTGAAAGGGCTGTCCGGCATCGGCAGCGGAGACCTGCGGGACGTCGAATCCGCCGGTCGGGCCGGGAACCGAAGGGCCAAGACCGCGCTGGCCGCCTTTTGCTATCGCATCCGCAAGTACGTCGGAGCGTACATGGCCGTGCTGGGCGGAGCGGAGGCCATTGTGTTTACGGCCGGTATCGGTGAAAACGCCCCCACGGTCCGCCGGGCGGTCTGCGACGGCCTGCCCGACCTGGCCGGGGGCCGGCTGGCCCTCGATCCCCTGAAAAACGAGGCCCCGGCCGACGGGATTCGCGAGGTCCAGGCCGGGGCAGGCGGGATCAGGGTCCTGGTCGTACCCACGGACGAGGAACGTGAAATTGCCGGCCAGACCCGGCGGCTGCTGGCCGAGCGGCGGTGACCCGCATGCCGCCGGATTGAAGGAAAGGCGGCCCGACTTGCCCCGTTTGTACGACGCCATTATCGTCGGCGCCGGTCCGGCCGGCGCCCTGCTGGGATGGCTCCTGGCCACAAGCGGCCTGAACGTCCTGATCCTGGAAAAGCAACGCCTGCCCCGATACAAGCCCTGTGGCGGCGGTCTGACCCGACGCGCCCTGGACCTGCTGCCCTTTGATCCCGCCCCGGTCGTCGAAGACCTGGCCCGCCGGGCCGTCATTCTCCTCGACGGCCGGCCCGTGTTCGAAACCCTGGAACGGGAACCCGTGATCACCCTGGTCATGCGAGACCGTTTCGACCACTTCCTGGCCCGCCGGGCGGAAGGGGCCGGCGCGACCCTGAAGGACGGCCTGGCCTTTCGCGGGCTGTCCGGTTCCTTCGGCCGTCTGGAAGTCGCTACCTCGGCCGGGACGTTTCACGGCCGCCTCATCGTGGGCGCGGACGGCGCATCGAGCCCGACGGCCCGGGCCCTGGGCCTCTGGTCCGCCCGCCGGGTCTTCAGCGCCCTGGAGGCGGAAGTCGACTTCGATCGTCCCGAGACCCTGGACCGTTTTCGGGGGGCGGTCCATTTCGATTTCGGCCTGCCTCCCCAGGGCTATGCCTGGCTCTTTCCCAAAGCCGGTCATGTTTCCATGGGCGTTCTGACCCGCTGCATGGCCCTCAAGAACCTGCGGCCCTGGTTCCAGGCCTATCTACAGACCAAGGGACTGGACCGGGAGACCACGGTCCGGAGCCTCAGGCCCCACCTGATCCCCTGGGGGAGCGGTTCCGGCGGCCGTCTGGCCGACGACCGGGGCCTGCTGATCGGGGACGCGGCCGGCCTGACCGACCCGATCACCGGCGAGGGGCTGTATTTCGCCTTTCGGGAGGCCCGGCTGGCCGCCGGGGTCATCCGGGAAGCCCTCGACCGGGGCGGCGCCTATCTTCGGCGATATGAGGGGTTGATGCGGCGGGAGTTCCGGATCGAACTGGCCTGGGCCCGGGCTCTGGCCTTCCTCCTCTACCGGATGCCGGGCCTCAGACGCCGGGCCTTCGATATCCACGGTCCCGGGCTGGGCCGCCGGTTGCTGGACGTCTTTGCCGGCCGCACGTCATACCGCAACCTGGCCTTGCGGGTCCTGCATCCCGCGTCTCTCAAGGCCCTTGCTTCACCCCGCTCCCGCCGGACCATCTGAAAAGAGTGGCATCACACCACGGATTTTTCTATACTGGCCGCCGACCGGACTTTACCGATCATCAGGAAGAAACCACATTCTGATCGTCACGCCTCCGGCCCCGAGACACCCGGAGGCGATGCGAAAGCGTACCACCCATTCACGAAGGGAGCATGAGCATGGATGTGTCGGGCAAGATCATTGTAGTCACGGGCGCGGCCAGCGGAATCGGCCGGGCCTTGTGCCGGCGGTTCGCCCGGGAAGGCGCCCGGACCGTGGTCGGGGCCGATATCGATGAAACCGGGGCCCGGGCCACGACCGATGAAATCAACGGGCTGGCCGTCCGCTGCGACATCAGCCGGGAAGCGGACGTCGCGGCCCTGATCGAACGCACGGAAAAGGAAGTCGGCCCCATCGACCTCTATTTCAGCAACGCGGGCATCAGCGTGGCCGGCGGCGTGGAAGTGTCCAACGAAGACTGGGAACGCATCTGGCAGATCAACGTCATGTCCCACATTTACGCGGCCCGGGTCCTCGTGCCGGCCATGATCGCCCGGGGCGGCGGCTGGTTCGCCATCACCGCTTCGGCCGCCGGACTGCTCAGCCAGATCGGGTCCACCCCCTATTCCGTGACCAAGCACGCTGCGGTCGGCCTGGCGGAAAACCTGGCCATCACCTACGGAGACCAGGGGCTCGGCGTGTCGGTGCTCTGCCCCCAGGCCGTGCGCTCGGCCATGACCATGAACGGCGGCGGCGTGGCCGCGGTGGACGGTCTCATGGAACCCGAAGTGCTCTGCGACGCGGTCATGGACGGCCTGACCAACGATCGCTTCATGATCCTGCCCCACGTCGAGGTTCAGACCTACATCGAACGCAAGGCCGGCAACTACGACCGCTGGATTCAGGGCATGCGGCGGCTCCAGCAGCGTTTCCGTTCAGCCGCCCCGCTCAAGGACTGAACGCGTCCGGGCCCAAGGAACTGAAATGACCTACCTGGCCATGGCGGGCCTGTTTTTCAGCGGCCTGGCCGTGCGCATGGTCTACGAGCGGGGGAAAAAGAACGGCTGGATCGATCCGAGCAGCCGGACCGTGTTCGCGGTGGTCTTTCTGGGCATGTCCGCCATGTGGGCGGGCTGGTTCGAGATGTGCCCGGCCGATCCGCTGAAGATGTCCCTGCCCGCGCTTCTGCACTGGGCCGGGCTGGCCCTCTTCCTGGCGGGACTGGGCCTGGCCCTGGTCGCCGTGATTCAACTCCGGGGCCTGGAAGACATCCGCAACCTGGTCACCACCGGCCTGTTCGCCCGGATCAGGCATCCCATGTACCTGGGATTCATTTTATGGTTTGTCGGCTGGCCGGTCTACCACGGCGCGGGCGCGAGCCTGTTGATCGGCCTGGTCGGGATCGCCGCGGTTCTTCATTGGCGCCGGGCCGAGGAACGCGCCCTGGCCGTCCGGTTCGGGGACGCCTATCCGGACTATCGCCGCCGGACCTGGTGGTGATTCAGGGCATGATGCCGTGGCGGTACTGCGCCGGAGGCCGGTCCCGGCGCACCGCGTCCAGGGCTCGAATGATGCGTTCCCGGGTCTCGTTCGGTTCGACGACCTCGTCCACCTGAAAGGCTTCGGCCGGGCTGAAAAGGGAATCGAAGGCCTCATGGGAGGCTTCGATTTCCGAGGCCCGGGCCTGCCCGCTGGTCAGGTCCCGGTGGTGGGCCGCCCGGATGGCCCCGGACATGGGCAGCGTGCCGAAGAGGGCCGAGGGCCAGGCCAGGGTCAGGACCTGCCCCATGTTGTGTCCGCACATGGCCACCCCGCCCATGCCGAAGGTCTTGCGCACGACGATGCTGATCATGGGTGTCGCGCATTGGCCGAGCGCGTAGGCGATGCGCAGTCCCCGCCGGAGGATGGACTCCCGTTCCGCCTGTTTGCCGGTCATGTATCCGGGTACGTCGGCGAAAAAGATCAGCGGCAGATGGAAGGCGTCGCAGAGTTGGATGAAATGGGTGGCCTTGTCCGCCGCGTCCGAGTCGATGACGCCTGCGCGGACCATGGGCTGGTTGGCCAGAATGCCCACGGCGTGGCCCCCGATCCGGGCCAGGGTGGTGATCATGCTCGGAGCGTGGCCGGGTTTGATTTCGAACAGGCTGTCCCGGTCCACGACCAGGTTGAGGACCCGCTTCATGTCGTAGGGCCGTTTGGACTCTCGGGGGATCAGGTCGATGATCCGGCCCTCGGGCGGAGGCTGGACCTGGTCGCCCGTCGTCCGGGGCGGCAGTTCCCAGCAGTGGGCGGGGAAGTAGGACAGGTAGCGCCGGACCGTGTCAAAGGCCGCTTCCTCGCTGGGCACTTCGTTGTCGGCCACGCCGGTCAGATAACAGTGGACCTTGCTGCCGCCCAGCTCCTCCTTGTCCACCTTTTCACCGATGGCCGCCTCGACAATGGGCGGGCCTCCGGCGGCCAGCATGCTGATCCCTTCGACCATGATCACGAAATCGAAGAGCGGGGCCATCAAGGCCGGTCCGCCGGCGCAAGGCCCCAGGACCACGCCGATCTGGGGGACCCGGCCCGAGAGTTGGGAAATCGTGATGAAGAACTCGCCGTTGACCCAGTAGCCCCGCAGGGTCTCCTCGACCCGGGCCCCCACCCCGTCCAGGAGCCAGATGCAGGGCAGCTTGTGCTTGAGGGCGATTTCCAGCATCCGGTTGCGTTTGATCATGCCGGTCCGGCCCTCGGACCCGCCCATGACCGTAAAGTCCTCGGCGCCCAGCATGACCTCCCGGCCCTGGATGCGGCCGTAGCCCACGATCAGGCCGTCCGCGGCCGTATACCGGCCGGCCATCTGTGGACGCGTGCTCTGATGGGTGGCCATCAGACCCAGTTCGAGAAAGGAGCCCGGGTCCAGAAGCCGGTCGATCCGCTCCCGAACGGTCAGCTTGCCTGCCTGACGCTGACGCCGGACCCGGTCTTCGCCTCCCATGCCCAAGGCCCGCCGGCGGCGGGCCTCCAGGGCCCCGAGTTCCTCATGCCATTTGGATTCACTCATGCCGGACCTCCCGCGATCGGTTTCCGAATCCCGCTGTCATGCCAGGGCCGCTTCATGAGCAGAGGCCCACCCGCGCCCCGAGCCGTCGAGCCGTTGGTCCATCGACATACGTTCGGGGCGATTCGTCAGTAATTGACCCGATCCGTGATCGCGCCGTCCACGATCAGATTGGCGCCGGTGGTGAAGGCCGAACAGGGGCTGGCCAGAAAAACGACCGCCTTGGCGATTTCCCGGGGCGTTCCCATGCGGCCCATGGGATTGCGGGCCAGGGAGGTTTCAAAGTACTGCGGCGCGCGCTGCTCGACCTTGTGCCAGATGCCGCCCTCGAAATAGACCATGCCGGGCGAAACCGTATTGGCTCGTATGCCCTTGGGGGCGTTCTGCTTGGCCACGCCTTTGATGTAGTGCACCAGGGCGGCCTTGAGCGCTCCGTACGAGGACGGTTCGGTGGCATTGGCTTCGGCGGTGGAAGCCACGGCCACGATGGCCGCATCGCCCCCGGCCCGGGCCGAGGCCTCCAGAAGGGGCAGAGAGGCCTCGATGGCGTTGACCGCCCCGAAGATGTCCAGGTTGAGGTTCCTGGCCCACGAGGCCGTATCCGCGCCCATGGCCATGGCCCCGGCGCTCGAGATCAGGATGTCCAGCCCGTCCATTTCATCGGCCGCCTGGGATATCCAGGCCTTCAAGGATTCGCCGTCGGTGATGTCCACCGTGCCGCCAAAGGCGGAAACGCCCAGGGCCTTCAAGACCCCGACCGTTTCGGCGACCTGTTCGGGCTTCCGGGCGCAAATGGACACATGGCAGCCCTCGCCGGCCAGGGTTTCAGCAACCGCGCGGCCGATGCCTCGAGTGCCGCCCGTAACAATGGCTTTCTTTCCCTTCAACTCCAGGTCCATGATTACCCTCCTCTGTCGTGGTGTGGCAGTTCGATTTCCCGGTTCAGCCCGGTCGGGGGGTCTTCCTGCTTGAAGCCTTTCTGGTACAAAGCGCCGGAAACAGCGTCGAGGAAATCCACCGAGGCCCAAGCCCCCTTTACGATCGTCCAGGGGGACCGCCTCGGAGGATCAAGCCCAGGAGGTCGCTCCTTCAGTCCATGACAAGCCGGCAAACGGCCGCATCAGGTCATGACCGCTGAAAAAATCCGGGTGGCCGGTGGAAGTCGCCGACCGGACAAAATTAATTTTTTTCAATATATCCAATCGCGACGTTCCAGACAATCTTTATTGCTCAGGCGTCCCGCCGGTCTGACGGCGCTGGCCCGTGTCTCCCGCTCAGGATGGGGAGCGGCCGAACACCGGCGGGCGTTTTTCAAGGAAGGCCCGCATCCCTTCCCGGCCGTCCTCGTGGGCCGCGCAACTGGAAATGCCCGCGCGTTCGCGTTCCAGATGTGTCTCGATCGGCGTATTGAACGAATCGGCAAGCAGCTTTTTGGACCATCTGAAGGAGTTAAGCGATTTTTTCATCAGTTCCCGAGCCAGCTCGACGGCTCGTTCCGCGGCTTTGCCCTCGTCCACGACCTCGGTAACCAGTCCCCAGGACAAAGCCTGTTCAGCCGGGATCGGCTCGTCAAAGGCCGCAATTTCCATGGCCCGGGCCAGTCCCACCACCCGGGGCAGAATGAAGGTTCCGCCGCCATCGATGCACAAGCCGTTCGAGGTATAGGCCTGCCGCAGGATCGCCGAGGTCTCCATGATCCGAAAATCGCAGGCCAGCCCCAGGGAAAATCCGCCGCCCGCGGCAATGCCCCGTATGGCCGCGATAACCGGCTTGGGCATCCGCATCATCTCCAGAACCGCCTGATGATACATTCCGGCCAGTTGATACAAGGCGGCGTCAGGACCCGATTCATGACCGAAGGCCCAGGCCAGATCACCGCCCGCACAAAAGTGGGCGCCCCGGGCTGACACGACCACGCTCCCCACGTCCCGATCCGATCTCAGTTGAATAAGACCTTGGTACAGAAGCTTGACCGCCTCATGATTGAAGGCGTTGTATACCTTCGGACGGTTCAGCACGATCAGGGCGACCCGGCCCTGCCTTTCGAACAGTATGGGCTCATCCATGCGTTCCTCCTTCCGCCTCGCCTTTGATCGAGGCCCATATGGACTCCGCCAGTACTTCTCCGGCGAATTGAGAATCAATCATGGGCCGGCCCGAAAGCCGGTTGCGTTCGTAAGCCAGACAGGGACCCCATATCAGCGGCAGGTACATTTCCCGGGGCAGCCGCTTGATCGCTCCGGTCCGGACATGCCCCTCCAACCACTCCAACAATTGCCGGAAAATTTTCCGGTTCGCCCGGCGGATGTCGGGCTCCACTTCGGCCGCCGCATCCGCCTCACGCATCTGGAAAATGAAACGGGCCCAATCGGGGTGGTCTTCGACCCATTGGAGGTGGAAATGCACCAGGGCGAAAATGCCGGGCCGGGCCTCGGTCTGTCTTTCCAGGACCGCAAGCAGATCGGCCTGGTGGTTACGGAGGCCTTCGAGCAGCACCGCGGCGGCAAGCTGTTCCTTGGATTTGAAATGGTGGTAGATGCTGCCGTTGCTCGCCCCGGCCCGTACCCGGATGTCCTCCATACTCGTGGCGTGGACCCCCTTTTCCGCAAAACAGGCCAGGGCCGCGCTGATGATCTTGCGGCGGCGAGTCTGGCTGGAGGCATGGGTCGAGCCAATGGTTTTCATAAAATAGAATTATAATCCAGAATATAATTCTTGTAAAGCATTTTTCCAATACCCATCCGCCCGGACCCCAAAACGGATTGTGCGGTCGGCATCGACCGCGGCGCCGAATCCAACTGCAATATCCGGGTTAAATCCGGAAAAAAAAAGGGGGCGGTAGCCCGCCCCCTGGGATGCAATGTCTGAAACGGCTCAGGTGTAGTCGTACCAGCCTTTGCCGTTTTTCTGGCCGTACCGGCCCTGCATGAACTTTTCCACGATGCTGGGCCGGGGCAGGTCGGCCGGGTCGCCGCTGGCCCGGAAACGCTCCATGGCCATGGTGTAGGCCAGGTCGATTCCGGTCAGGTCCATGAGGCGGAAGGTGCCCATGGGGTGTCCGGCGCCGTAAACCTGGGCCTTGTCGATGTCTTCGAAGCTGGCCACGCCCATTTCCAGGAGCCAGAGGGCCTCGCGGGAGATGGCCCCGAAGATGCGGTTGAGCAGGAAGCCTTCGACCTCTTTTTTCAAATGCACGCCGACCTTGTCCAGGCGCTGGCAGAGGTCCATGGATATCTGGGCGGTTTCATCCGAGACGTGGGGTCCCTGGACCACTTCGACCAGCTTCATGACCAGGGCCGGGTTGAAGAAGTGCAGGTTGACGACCTTGTCCGGCCGCTGGGTCGCGTCGGCGATGCGGGAACTGACGATGGCCGAGCTGTTGGTGGCCAGGATGGCGTGGGGCGGAGCCATTTTGTCCAGTTGAGCATAGACTTTCCGCTTGAGGTCCACGATTTCCAGGATGGCCTCGATCACGTAATCCGCGTCCTTGACGGCCTCTCCCATGTCCGAGGTGAAGCTGATCCGGTCGCGGGCCGCGCCGGCCTCTTCCGCGGTCATCTTGCCCTTGGACACCCGGCCGGGCAGGTAGGTGTCGGCAAAGGCCTCGGCCTTTTTCAGAATGTCTTCCTTGATGTCCGTGCAGACCACCTTATAACCGCGGATGGCGGACAAAAGGGCGATCTGGTGCCCCATGTTGCCGGCCCCGACAACGGCAATGTTTTTCACGTCGTCAATGTTCATGGCTTCTCTCCTTTTCCTTTTGAATGTAATACGTTGATCCCCGGTTCGATACCTGGGTTTACCATTTTTCCGGGCGCATGTGCAAACGAAAATGAACCGCTGCTCATGCAAAACCCGGCCAGAGACAGCCGACGGGCAGCCCGCATCCGGGGCTGGTTGTTTTTTAGTACAGCATCCGGGCCCGTTCTATCATGGGCGGATTGGCGACGGCCAGTTTGTCGATCAGGGTCTTCCGGAGATGATCGGCGATCCGGTCCCGCTCCGGATCGTCATCGGCCCGGCCGGAGCGGATGTACAAACACAGGGCCTCGTTCAGACCTCGCACCTCGGCGGCCAGGTCGCCGCCCAGGTCGGGGGCGGGACGATCCAGCAGCCGGCGCAGGCGATCCGCCTCCGCGGCCAGATGGACGGGTTCCAGTTCCATCTCCCGCTCGATGATCTTGAGGAGATTGGCCGCCACCCGGGTGTGAAAGCGCAACGGTTCTTCCAGGGCCGGGGCGACCTCCTTTTGCAGAAAGTCGCGGATGCCCTCCAACAGGGCCTTGAGATCAGGTTGGTCCTGCATGTCAGTCCTTTTCGATCAGGGTCAGTATCTGAAGTTCCACTTCGGCGGTCTTGCGTCCCAGGGAAGCCAGTTCGATGCTCCGGCTGGAGCCGTCCAGAAAAGGCACCATCTGCAAAACCGTGATGACGGCCCATTTCACGTTGCCGAAGACCTCCCACCACCGAAGCGCTTCGGGGTCCGGCAACGAGCCCCCGGCCTCCTGGTAGGCCTGAAGAAAATCCTTCCGCTGTCCGATTCCGCCGATCGGCAGTTCGTCCCGGCCGAAACGCCAGGCCTGGATGCTGATGTAGCCCAGGTCTTCGAACGGGTCGCCGATATGGGACAGTTCCCAGTCCAGAATGCTGACCAGGCCCTGATCGGAAAAAATCACGTTGCCCAGCCGGTAGTCGCCGTGGATCAGGGTCCGGCCCCCGGGAGCCGGCACGTTTTGCCTCAGCCAGCGGAAGGCCAGTTCCAGGGCCGGGTGGGGGTCCGGGCTGTAATTCCGGAGAATCTTCTCGATAAAGGCCAGTTCACCCAGGGCGGCGGACCCGTTTTCCGTCCGGGCGGGCAGGTGTCGATCCAGGTCCCCGGCCAGGGGCACGCGATGAATTCCGGCCAGGGCCCGGCCGAGCTGGGCCGGCATGACTTGCCTGGCCGTTTTGTAGACCGGCTCCCGATGCAGCTTGCGGACGATGGTTTCCCCCTCGATCCGGGCAATGGCGTAAAACGGCGCGCCCCCGTCCAGGCGTCCGAACCAATACGGGCGCGGCACCGGAATGCCCTGAGCATGGGCCGCCTTCATGAGGATGAACTCGGGTTCGAGGTCCAGGGCGATCGGCAAGGGAAAGTCCCGATTGATCCGGAGCACCAGGGGCAGTATCTCGTCGCCAAGGCGGACGTCGCAGGACCAGGTCTCCTTGGAGGCCCCGCCGGGCATCCGGCCGAGTTCCTCGACCATGGCGCTTTCAAAGCCGGGCCGGCTGGTTATGAACCGCTGGATTTGGTTTTTCATGTCTTGTAACTTCGCTGTCGCCGGGTCCGGACGGATTCCGGAGCCTGAGCTTTTTTTGGGGCGGATTATATAAGACCGGTGCGGCCAGGTCAAGGCGGCTTGGCCTCGACGGATGGATTTACTCTTTAACATCAGCTCGTTGACCCGACGGAGGCCCCACTTGTGGCCTGATCTCGCCGGACAGTCAAAAGGCGCATGTCAAAAACGTTCCGACTCGGAAAAAGCCGGCTGGCGCTCCGGGGCCTCGGCCGGGGGGCAAGGCAATTAATCGGGACCAGGCTTTAGTACTTGACGTCTACCAAGGAAATCGGTTAACGTCCCCCAGACTATTCTCACGCACACCTGGAATTAATATCGTTATAATCTCAACTGAATCGGTTTAAGTATCGCCATTAATGATTTTTTGAAAGGAATGTATTGTTTCCACCTTGAGAGAGATTCGGGAAACAACATAAGACCGATAACATGTGGCATGGGAATCATGGACGATCACAAACTCATTTTTAAACGCCTGCTGCAGTCGTCAGGGGCCGGGTCGCCGGCCGCTTTCGCCCGCATCGTCGGAATCAAGCCGCACTCCGTCTATCCGGCCGTCCAGAAAGGCAGAATACCGCCTTCCTGGCTGATCAAGATTTCGGAGCTTTTCGACATCTCGGTGGACTGGCTGCTGACCGGAGAGGGCATCCCCAGCCGATCCGAACGGGCGGCGGCATCCGGCCTTTCCTCGGATTACGCGCTGATCTCGGTTCATTCCCGCCAGAAAGATGGAGAGAAAGCCCTCTCCGCCGAGGTCGTGGCCTTCAACCGGCCGTGGATCGAGGACATCCTGGGACTGCCTCCGGACCATCTCCGGCTGGTTCATGTCCAAGGGGACGCCATGGAGCCGACCCTCCGGGCGGGCGACCTGGCCCTGGTGCATCTGGGCCCGGCCGGGCCGGTTCGCGACGGGCTCTATGCCATCGAAATCGGGGACTCGATTCTGATCAAACGCTTGCAGGCCTTGCCCGGGGGCACGATCAAGGTCATCAGCGACAGCCCGGCCTTTGAATCGTTCAGCATCGGGCCGGAAGAGTCCCGGCAGATGACCGTGGTCGGCCGGGTGGTCTGGACGGGGCGCAAGGTCTGAAACCGGCCCTCCCCGGCGGTACCGCGGCCTTTCTCCGGACGGGGCCTCGATGTCCTTTAAGTCCCTGGCCGTCTTTCCGGGCCTCCGGGATCGTGGGAGGCCGGATTTCTTGACCCTTCCCCGCCGGAGATGTTACCTTTCCCTTGTCGACCCTTCGAGCCACTTCCAGAAACGTATTGATAAAAACATGAACGACCAGGGGGGAGAAATGGATATCAGGGAACCGGAGATCACGCGGGACGACATTCTGGTCCTTCAGGACCCCGACTTCAACCCGGACCATGTCTGCCTGGTTTCGGGTTCGGCCACGGGCATCGGCCGGGCCGTGGCCCTGGCCGCCGCGGTCAACGGTCTGACCGTGGTCGGTCTGGACGTCAACGAAGCGGAAGCGGAAAAGACCGTGGCCCGGGCCGCCGGACTGGGGGGCCGGGCCCATTTCATCCCGACCGATCTGAACCGGGACGAGGACATGGAACGGGCCGTGGCCCGGGCCGCCGGACTGGGGCGGATTCGCTACCTGATCAACGTGGCCGGCATGCAGCACATCGACAGCGTGGAAAACTTTCCCATGGAAAAGTATGACCTCATGCAACGGGTCATGCTCCGGGCCCCTTTCTACCTGTCCCAACTGACCATTCCCCACATGAAAGGCGGCCCGGACGGCGCCGGAGTCATCGGGCACATGGCCTCGGTCCACGCCCACATCACCACCCGGAACAAACCGGTCTACAACATCACCAAGTTCGGCCTGCGGGCCCTGGCCCAGTCCATCGCCGCCGAAGGCGAAGGACGGGTCCGCTCCTTTACGGTCAGCACCGGTTTCGTCCGCACGCCGTTGGCCCTGAACCAGATTCCGGCCCAGGCCGCCCAGCGGGGCATCAGCCAGGAGGAGGTGGTCAGCGAGGTCATGATGGGCGCCTCGCGGGTCAAGGAGATGATGAAACCGGTCGAGGTGGCCAACCTGTTTATTTTCGGACTCTCGCGTTACGCCCGGTACCTGGTCGGCGGCGACATGCTTTTCGACGGAGGCATGGTCCTGACCTATTGACCGGGCTCAGTCCGTCCCGGACGACAACACCTTCCGCCTCAACTCGTCATAATCCCGCAGCGCGGCCAGGGCCCGGGCCGCGCGCTCGGGTCCGGGGAAGACCGGCAGTCCGTGCCCGCGTAGGGTCTGAATGAAGGGTTCGTCCAGGCTGCGCCAGGTGTAGCCCACGATGGGCTTGTCCGTGCCGGCTTTCAGTTCGGCCATGGTCCGTCCCTGGTGCTCGATGATCTCCAGGGACTTGGCCCGGGCCTCGTCCGGGCTCAAGCCCATCTGTTCCAGGGCCCGGGTCATCATCTCGATGGGCATGAGGAAGTAGATCATCAGGCTGTCGGTTTCCGGATCATCGAGCAGGGCCTGGGGAATCCGGGTGTAAAAGTCCATGTGGTTTCGGTGGAAGGTCAGGTCGACCGGGTTGTTGATGCTGCCGGTGTGGGGCACGAGGGGCCGGAGTCGTTCCAGGGTTTCCGGGGCGAAAGGCGGCACGACCAGGCCGGCCCGGCTGCACGCGTCGGCCCCGCTGACCCCCGGCCCGCCCGAATCGGTCAGCACGGCCACCCGCCGGCCCTTGGGCCGGGGCAGGGTCCCCAGGGCCCAGCACAGATCGAAGAGTTCGATCACGGAACGGGCCCGGACGACCCCGGCCTGGCGGAACATGCCGTCGTAAAGCCGGTCCGGTCCGGCCATGGCCCCGGTGTGGCTGTGTCCGGCCCGGCGGCCGGATTCCGAACCGCCGATGTACAGGGCCACGATGGGCTTGTGGGGGGAAATGGCCCGGGCGGTTTCGACAAACTCCCGGCCCCGGGTGATGCCTTCGACGTACAGGGCGATGACCCGGGTCCTGGGGCAGGCCCCCAGGTACTCCAGGCCGTCGACGATGTCCACGTTGGCCTCGTTGCCGCAACTGAAGGCGCTGGAAAAACCCAGGTCCAGCCTTTGCAGGTAGCTGTACATCTGGGTGATGAAACTGCCGCTCTGGGAGGCCATGCCGATGAAGCCGGGCCGGCCCAGGTAGGGAAAAGGCGTGGTGTTGAGCTTCTGGTAGGGATTGGCCACGCCGATGCAGTTCGGGCCCAGCAGCCGGATGCCGTACTGTTCGGCCACCGCCTTGAGGCGGCCTTCCAGCACTCGGCCCTCCTCGCCGACCTCCTTGAATCCGCCGGAGACCACGATGGCGTGCCGCACGCCCTTGCGGCCGCATTCTTCCAGCCGTTCGGGTACGATGGCCGTGGGCAGGACCATGACCGCCAGGTCCGGGGTTTCGGGCGCGTCGTCGAGACTCCGATAGGCCGGATAGCCCTGCACGTTGTCTTCCGTGGGGTGAATCGGGTAGATCGGACCTTCAAAACCCAGGCCCTTGACCGAAGCCAGGATGATCGAACCCATGGAACCGAAGTTGTTCGAGGCCCCGTAAAAGGCCAGGCTGGCCGGATTGACCATTTTATATAGCGGACTGTCGTATATCGATTGGATCATGATCCGTGTGACTCCATTTCTATCGATCGGAATAGTTCAGGCGGCGCCGTGCGCGGGCGGATCGGCAGGGCTTTGGTCCCGGGCGCCCGAAATCCGGTCCCGAAAGGCGCGGTAGGTCAGAGTCGCGGCCAGGGCCCGGGCCGCGCGTTCCGGTCCCGGAAACACGGGCACGCCCCGGTCCAGCAGGCCCCGGGGCAGGTCTTCCTCGATACCGCGCCAGGTGAAGCCGACCAGGGGCTTTCGATAGCGGGCCAGCATGTCGGCCAGGCCGGCCGCCTGGGCGTCGATCAGTTCCCGGACCTTGGCCAGGGCCTCGTCATCGGGCACCTCCGGGCCGAACAGCCGCTTGCGCATGACCTGGGCGGGCATGATGAAGTAGGTCATGATTGCGTCGGCGTTCGGCTCCTGGAGCAGGGCCTCGGGGATGTCCCGATAGAAGTGGGACTGGTCCTTGGTGAAGGTGATGTCGACCGGGTTTTTCAGGCTGCCCATGCTGGGCACGATGCCGGAGAGCCGCTCGATGGTCTCGGGCGAGAGTGCGGGCAGATCGAGGCCGGCCCGGCCGCAGGCGTCCGCGGCCGCGGCCCCGGGGCCGCCGGAATGCGTCTGGATGACCACGCGCCGGCCTTGGGGCAGGGGCATCGAGCCCAGGGCCAGGCAGAAGTCGAACAGCTCGGCTAGGTTGTCGGCCCGCAGCACGCCGCCCTGGCGAAAGATGCCGTCGTAAAGACGGTCCGGACCGGCCATGGCCCCGGTGTGAGACAGGCCGGCCTTCTTCCCGGCCTCCGAACCGCCCACGTAAAAGGCCACGATGGGCTTATGCGGCACGATGGACCGGGCCATTTCCACGAACTCGCGGCCCCGGGTGATGCCTTCGACATACAGGGCGATGACCCGGGTCTTGGGGCAGGCCCCCAGATATTCGAGGCAGTCCACCAGGTCGGTCACGGCCTCGTTGCCCACGCTGAAGGCGGCGGAAAAGCCCATGCCCATGCGGGCCACGTAGTTGAACATCTGGGTGATGAAACTGCCGCTCTGCGAGGCCAGGCCGATGAAACCGGGCCGGCCTTCATAGAATATGGGCGTGGTGTTGAGTTTGATATGCGGGTTGGCCACTCCGATGCAGTTCGGGCCCAGCAGGCGCATCCCGTACCGGGCGGCAATGTCCTTCATCTCCCCTTCCCGCTCGATCCCCGAACCGCCGACCTCTTTGAAGCCGCCCGAGACCACGATGGCCTGGCGGATGCCCTTGCGGCCGCAGGCCTCCAGGACGAAATTGACCTGGTCCGTGGGCAGGACCAGTACGGCCAGGTCCGGGACCTCGGGCAGGCCGGCCACGTCCCGGTAGGCCTGATAGCCCTGAACCTCGTCCTCCCTGGGGTGAACCGGGTAGAGCCGGCCCTCGTAGCCCAGGTCCCGGACCGAGTTCATCAGGACGCTGCCCATGGACCGGATGTTGTTCGAGGCCCCGAAAAAGGCGATGCTCTCGGGGTTGATCAGCCGGTATAGCGGGCTGTCCTCCGCCCGGGAGATCATGCGTCTTCCGCCCGCTTGAGCACCACCAGGGCATCGACGGCCTTGAGGCCGCCTCGAGGGTCGACGATCATGGGGTTGACGTCGATCTCGCCCACCTCGTCGAGCTCCAGCCCGATCCGGCCCACGGCGATCAGCGAGCGGCACAAGGTCTGAATATCGGCCGGCTTCTGGCCGCGAAAGGCGCCCAGGATGGCCTTGGAACGGAACTCCTCGGTCATGTCCCGGGCCTCGACCAGGTCCAGAGGCGCCATGCGGAAGACCGTGTCCTTGATCAGTTCGGTAAAGATTCCCCCCAGACCCAGCATGACGCACGGGCCGAACTGGGGATCGCGGCTGAGTCCCAAAACCAGTTCGCGCTGGCCGGGCGCCATCTCCTGGACCAACACCCCTTCCAGCCCCCGGGCCCCGGACCCGGCGATCCGTTTGTACGCCGCCCGGACGTCCTGTTCGTCCCGCAGGTTCAGTTCGACCCACCCGCCTTCGCTCTTGTGCATGAGTTCGGCGCCGCAGCCCTTCAAGACCACGGGCCAGCCGATTTCGGCGGCCAGGGCCGCGGCCTGGTCCTCGTCGGAAGCCAGGCCTTCCCGGGTGACCGGAATGCCGTACGCGGCCAGCAGCCGCTTGGAATCGTATTCGGACAGGGCCTTTTGGCCCCGCTTTAATGCATCGGTCAGCATGGTTTTCACGTCCATGGATTCAATAGCCGTCCTTTCCCGCGCCAGGGCGCAAAATCAGAGATCGAGGTCCCGAATTTTGGTCAGCGCCCGAATCAGTGTTCGCATGTTGTCCTCGCCCAGGGCCTCTTCCACGGCCCGCTCCAGCCTGACCATCATCTCGGCCACCTTGGGCCCCAAGGCCCGGGCCTGGTCGGTCAGTTCCAGCACGTTCAAACGGCCGTCGCTGGGGTGCGGGGCCCGCCTGACCAGCCCCTGGGCCTCGAGGCGGTCGATCATGGTCACGGCCGCCGCCTTGCCGATCCCGGCCCGGCGGGCGAAATCGCCCAGACTCATCCCCTCCTCCCGCCACAGAAGCCCCACGGCCATCAACTGCTGGGCGGTCAGGCCCATGGGCGTCAGGGCGCGGTTGTAGTAGGCCACCATCTTGCGGGCCACTTCGTTGGTCAGGGAGCAGAGAAAATACCTGGGTTCCGGAGGTTCCGTTCGCATACGAACATTCGATAGCAAACTTTCCAGACATTGGCAAGCGGAAAATATCCGGACGGCTTAACCCTTCATCACCGGGGGAGTGAAAAAAAGCTATCATGGTGATTCAGAAAATCGGGGCGGATCATATTTCAGCCGCCAGCTCGGCCTTTGAGCAAAGGACGACTCTGCCGCCGGGTCCCTCAATATATATGGAAAGCGGAAGCCCGAGTCCTGAGGTCGAAGGCCGGGACAGGGCGGTCCTACGATGCCGCCAACCCATGAAGCGTGGACGGCGGAACTTTCACCGCACGGACCGGCAGCGGTCCCAAAAGGCCAGAATCTCGCGGCAGTAGATTTCCGGCTGTTCGTAGGTGTGGTGCCCGCAACGAGGCAGAACCGACAACTCGCCCTGACCCAGGTTCCGGTAATGGGCCACGCCCTGTTCCACGCCGAACAACCCGCTCCGATCCGGGTAGAGCACCAGGGTCCGACACCCGACCTTGGCCAGATCGGGTCTGAGATCGAAGACTCCGAGCCCGTATGCCCCGCCTCCGCCGCGTCGCATGGCCTGGTCGTAGAACTCGCCGGCCCGGTCCCGGCCGTGCCAGGAAATCATCTTGTCCCGGAAGGCTTCGTCCAACTGGTCGAACCGCTGGGCAAAGGCTGCCTGGTTCCAGACGTCCATCCGTTCCCCGGAAAAACAAAGCGTGCTGGAGAAGGCCAGGCTTCGAACCTGGTCCGGACAGGCAGCGGCGAAATCCACGCCGACCACCCCGCCTTCGCACTGGGCGACCAGATGGAAGGGCTCCAGGCCCAGGTTCTCGACCAGGCCGGCCAGTTCCCGCACGCTTTCCGGCCGGTAGCGCTCACTGGAAAAAAAGTCCGAAAAATCCGCCCCGGCCTCGGAACGGCCGTACCCCCGCCGGTCATAAACCAGCACCCGGTAGCCGTGTCCGACCAGGTCCGGAATAAGGGCCTTCCAGATTTTGCTGCTGCCGAATCCGTGGTGGAGCATCACCACCAGGTCGCCCCGGCCTTGGGTTTCGTAATGGACGTCCAGACTTTCGACTTTGGTGAACGGCAAATTTCACCTTCCCTCCCCGTCGGGCGGCGGGTCCTGGTTTGTTAAAAAAAATGCCCGTGATCGATCAGCCTGATTGAGAAATCGATTGTAGGCCAGGATATCCACGAAGTCCAGGCCGGGTCGTTCTTTACCGGAGGGTCACGCGGGCGATGTAAACGGCGGTTCGGTTTTCGATCTCCACCGGGATGAGGCCCCCGCTGTCGTGAAGGCAGGTTTCCAGGGCGCCCTGGCCGGCCGGTTGCCCGTCCTGGCCCGGGGACCCGCATTCGGGAAAGTGCAGGCGGCCGATGTTGCGGGAAGGCCGTCAGGCCCGGTACAGGACCAGAGCGCCGGACCGGGGAGCCGGGCGGTCGTCCTTTGTGAAGATGGGGCCAAGGACCCTGCGCCTGCCGACCCGGTCCGTTGATCCGCGCAAGCGGTTCCTTCCCGGCGAACTGGACGGTGGGAAACTATTGTTATCGAAACTAATGATTGCCGCGACTGGAGACTGCCGCAAGTCTGCTTGTTTTCGTCGTCAAGGCCTTGTACAGGCCCCTTAGTTTGTCTTTGTCGCTCATGGCTTTTATTGCCGTCCGCAGGGTTTCCCTGGTGTCGCTGCTTATATCCGAGGAGAAACAGGCCTGGACGCTCGGGTCCGCTTTTTTTCCTTGAAATCATCATCGGACATGTTTGATATGGTCCCGTAAACCAGCCCTTTATTGATAATATTGGGGTCGGGATCAGGGCTATCCGTTAGTATTCCAAGAAAAATGATATCCCTCAACACAAGTTTCGCTTCATTGGCGTTATGTGGTATGTTCAGGCCATTGGCAATCGACGCGAGGTCTTTCGCCTCCATTGCGCCAAGCTGTTGATAGAGTGATGCAGCCTTGACGCTTGACTGACTCAATTTCTGGGCCTTTTCCGCCAAATTGATTTTCGACCTTTGATCCATGACCTTGTTGACATCGGATACGGTTTGGGTCCTGGTCTTCGAGAGCGCCATCTCCTCGCTCACTTCAGCCAGGCCCGCATCCAGGGAGCAGGCGTTGTGGTATCTCAGGGCATCGGCTATGGCCGCTTCAACCGTATTTTTTGTTACGTCATCGATTCGCTTTTTATCAATTTCCTTGAGAATCGTCTCCCTGGCCTTCTCAATGCCCGGAACAAGGACATAGGTGGCCACATTGGACAGAAGGTTTTCGTTCCAGACCGAGTTCAATCCACTGCTTATGGCGGCCATACCGGCCAGGGTCCGGGCCGCGTCCACTCCGGTGACAATGGCCCCGGCACTTCCCAGGATGGTTGTAGCCGTCCCGAAACCGAGATTGGCGCTCACGTCCATCTGCTTTAAACTTTTTGTGTAGAATCCGCATCGCTGATTGGATGCCGCGATCAGCCGGTCCTGAATGCGGTTCCGGTTGCGCAGTCGTTCAGGCTCATCATACGTGTAGAACGCGTGAAAGGCCTTCTCCAGATCGCTGCAGTTTTCACATTTCAAATAGACCGTATGCTGCCGCCTCCCTTCAGGATCGAGCGCCGAGGCCAGACGATTTTCGTCAAAGGTTTCGAATGATGCATCGTCGATAAGCGACTTGGCCCCCACGGTGTCAGCCTTGTGGATGCCGCAAGACTGAATACTTATCGAAACGAAAAACACTAGTGCGAACAGACCAGTTGTGTTCCGCATGCTTCTCTCCTGTAAATATTTTTGTTGTTAATCATGTATCTGAAATATGTTGAATAAAAAGTCAATAAAAAAATGAGCTGTGAAGAAAATCAGACCCTGTTTTTAAGCAAATAAATTTCCCACGAGTCGGGATTTATGCCCATAAATACTGACGTTCCGGCGATCCGGCGCAATCTTCCGCCGGCCGATTTTTTTACGAAGAAAACCTGCCCTACTCCGCCTGCTTTTCTTTTAAAAAGTAAGTTTGCTTCAGCCAGCGTTCCTGGAGGGATTGAGGGTGAAGCGGGCGATGTAACCGGCGGTCCGGTTTTCGATTTCCACCTGGATGATGCCTCCGCTGTCGTAGAGATAGGTTTCGAGGATGTCCTGGCCGGTCAGGTCTTCGCGGGTTTCCACGGTCAGGGCGTTCAGGTCCGGGCGGTCGCCGAGTTCCGGGTCGTATGGGAAAAACACGTCCGGCCAGAGGGTGATGTCGCCGGCCGGCTCCCCGTCCGGGCCCAATGAGCCGCATTCGAGAAAGCGCAGGTGGCCGATGTTGTGGGAAGGCCGGTAGACCCGGTACACGACCAGGTCGCCGGATCGGGGGGCCAGGCGGGCGTCCTTGGTGAAGATGGGATCGAAGACCTTGCGGCTGCCGCCCCGTTCTTCGCGCCAGACGCCGAAATAGCGGGACACGGATTCGCGGACCTGGACCCCGCTTTGTTCGTCGGCGGCCACGGCCAGGCCGATGGCCGTGGCCGCGTGGGGAAAGGGGGAGGTCTTGACCTTGGAGGCGTACAAGGCCCTGAGCCCGCGCGACACGGGCGGAAAGGCGGCCGATCCCCCCACCACGTATATGGCCGCCATCTGCCGGCCGTTTTCCGGGTCCAGTCCGGCCCAGGGCAGGCCCCGGATGACGGCCTGGACGGACTTGAGTGTCTGCCGGACCAGGGTCTCGCTCCGGTCTTCGATGGGGCCCAGGGAGAGGACGACTTCGTCCCGCCCGGGCAGGACCGGATTCGGGTCCACGACCAGTTTCCGGGTATTGGACCGGACGCCCTCCTTACGTTCCCGGCACTCTTCCAACAGCCGTTCCGTCTGGCCCGGCGAAAGCTCCTCCCGGCCCAGCCCCATTTTTTCCAGGGCCAGGTCCAGGATGATTTCGTCAAAGTCGTCGCCGCCCAGCCGGGCGATCCCTTCATGGGCCAGGACTTCGAAGCCGCGGTGGGCCAGGCCGACCACGGCCGTGTCAAAGGTGCCTCCGCCCAGGTCGTAGACCACGATGTATTCCTTGGGACTCCGGGGCCCCAGATTGTTCAGATACCGGTGGGCATATTCGATGGCCGCGGCCGAGGGTTCGTTCAAGGCGCCCAGGACCTTGAAGCCGGCCCGGCGGAAGGCTTCCAGGGTCATGTAACGCTGGTTGCCGTTGGCGTTGGCCGGCGTGGCGGCCATGATCTCCAGGGGTTCGTCCGGCGGCAGGTCCAGGTTGCCGTGTTCGATGATCAGGGTCCTGACGTGCTCCAAAAACCCGGTCGCGACTTCCATCATGGATACGGTCAGGCCCGGATCGAGATCGAGTTCGTCGTCCGGCCCGTGCGGCCCCATCAAACGCTTGAGTGAACGGACCAGCCGGCTTTCGGGGTCGTCTAGGCGGTCCACGGCGTCCCAGCCGTAAAAAATGCGGCCGTCCCGGACCGCGGCCAGCGAAGGGACGTAGTCCCGGACCTGGCCGCCCCAGTCGAAGGAACAAACCGGATAGTTGCCTTCGACCGCGGCCACGACCACGGTGCGAGTGGTTCCGAAATCGATGCCCAGTCTCATCGCCGTTTTCCCTGACGGGCCTTCCGGCCCGGTCCGTCGATCTGAAATGCCTGCCTGTTCAAAGCATAAGGTTTCCGAAGGCCTTTGGCAAGCATCGTGTACGTTGCGCGGCAGTCCGGCAAACCGGGGCCGGCCCCGGTCCGGAGGCCCGGGCCGGATTCCGCTGGTTCCCAAGCTCCAGCTTGGGAACCCCATCCCGGAAGCTCCAGCTTCCCTCTTTTTCCATCATGGCCTTGATATACCTCATGGTCGTTCCTTCCGGTATAAGGCGTTGAAGCAGAGCTTCGAGGAAAAACGGCGTTCCCAAGCCGGAGCTTGGAAACGAGCGCACGCGTACTGGAATCTGCCCGGGCCGCCGCATTGACAAAGTCATAGGCGAAGCGGACGGTTTTTGCTACAGTGCCCCACGGTAAGGAGTGTTTCATGCCATCGATCGTTCGAGTCCTTTTCAGCCGCCGCATGCTGGTCTCGATGCTCATGGGCTTTTCCTGCGGCCTGCCCCTCCTTTTGACCATCAGCGTGCTCCAGGCCTGGATGAAGGAGGAAGGGGTGGACCTGACCGTCATCGGCCTGATGGCCCTGGTGGGTCTGCCCTACACCCTCAAGTTCGTCTGGTCGCCCATCATGGACCGCTTCACCCTCCCCTTTCTGGGCCGCCGTCGAGGCTGGATGCTGGCGGCCCAGGTCCTGCTGGCCGCCTCGATCGCCGCCCTGGGCCTGAACAACCCGGCCGCCAATCCCTGGCTGGTGGCAGCGACCGCCCTGCTGGTGACCTTTTTCTCGGCCAGCCAGGACATCGTGGTCGACGCCTACCGCCGGGAAGACCTGGCCGACGAGGAACTGGGGCTGGGTTCGTCCCTGTACGTCAACGGGTACCGGGTCGGGATGCTGCTGGCTTCGGGCGGCGGACTGATCATGGCCGACCATATATCCTTTTCATCGGTCTATCTGATCATGGCCGGCTGCATGACGGTGGGGATCGCCACCACCCTGGCCGCGCCCGAGCCGGAGGCGGCCGAAGGCACGCCGGGAAGTCTGAAAGAGGCGGTCATCGACCCCTTTGTGGACTACTTCGCCCGCCGGGGGGCCTTGTGGATGCTGGCCTTCATCCTGTTCTACAAGATCGGGGACCAGATGGCCAGCGCCATGACCACGCCCTTCTACCTGGACATCGGCTTTACCAAGACCGAGATCGGGGCCGTGGTCAAGCTGTTCGGGTTCTGGGCCACGATCCTGGGCGCGTTTCTCGGCGGACTGGTCATGGTCCGCCTGGGCATCAACCGGTCCCTGTGGATATTCGGCGTCCTGCAGGCCGTTTCCACGGCCGGTTTCGCCGTGCTGGCCCAGGTCGGCCACAGCGTCGGCCTCCTGGCCGGGGTCATCGCCTTTGAAAACCTGTCCGGCGGCATGGGCACCAGCGCCTATATCGCCTTCATGGCCAGCCTGACCAACAAGCGGTTCACGGCCACGCAATACGCCCTGCTCAGCAGCCTCATGGGCGTACCCCGGGTCCTGGCCTCGGCCCCCACGGGCTGGGCCGCCAAGAACCTGGGCTGGTTCGGCTTTTTCATATTCTGCACCCTGGTGGCCCTGCCCGGTCTTCTGCTCCTGCTCAAATTCGCGCCCTTTCGGCCCGCCGAGGATTGACAGCGCCGGCCGTTGCGGGTAGTCTGGGGCCTCCCTTTCAGGACTTGTATCAGACAGGTGAATATCGCCTTCCCCCAACCGGTGGTCCGGCGCCCGTACCGGGCCCCTCAAGCGGGAGGGCCGTCATATTGACGTCAACTGCACGCAAGGAGGAGAACATGGATTTCGATCTGACCGAAGAACAAAAAATGCTCAAGGATTCCGCGAAAAAACTGATGGACCGGGAGATCAGGCCCTACCTGGCCCAGTTTCCGGCGGGACAGCAGATGTCCTTTGACGACATCCGGGCCATCCTGAAAAAACTCATTCCCCTGGGCTACCTGGGCAACACCATCCCGGAAGAGGAAGGCGGGGCCGGCCTGGACCCCCTGACCTACCACCTGATCATGGAAGAACTCGATCCGGACATCTTCGGCCTGACCATGATCACCGGCGGGGCGGCCAAGTCCATTTCGGTCATGGGCAGCGAGGAGCAGAAGAAGAAATACATGCCCCCGCTGCTGAACGCCGAAACCATCGGCTGCGCCGGGATCACCGAGCCCAACATCGGTTCGTTCACCGGCGGCATCCAGACCCGGGCCGTGGCCGACGGCGACGAGTTCGTCATCAACGGGTCCAAGATGTGGATCACCAACGGCGCCTTTGCCGACGTCTGCGTCCTGCTGGCCTCGGTGGACCCGTCCATGGGCGCCAAGGGCCTGGGCCGCTTTATCGTCGAGAAAAAGACCTCGCCCTGGGAGGCCCGGCCCATCATGACCATGGGCGACGACGGCCGGATTCCGGCCGTGGGCCAGCTCACTTTCGAGGACTGCCGCATCCCCAAGGAAAACGCCATGGGCATCCCGGGCCAGGGCCTCAAGGAACAGCTCGTCGAGTTCCAGATGGCCCGCTGCATGGTGGCCACCGGCAGCCTGATCTTCGCCCGCCGGGCCATCGAGGAGGCGGTCAAGTACGCCAAGGAACGGACCCAGTTCGGCCGGCCCATCGGCCAGTTCCAGCTCATCCAGGACAAGATCGCGGACATGCAGGCCCTGTACGACGCCTCCCGCCTGCTGACCCACCGGGCCCTGGTCGAGGTGTCCAAGGGCAAACGCTGCGCCAAGGAGACCTCCATGGCCAAGTTCTTCGCCACCGAGGCCTGCGTCAAGGTCACCTCCATGGCCATCCAGATTCACGGGGCCTACGGCCTGTCCACCGAATACCCGGTCGAACGCCTCTTCCGGGGCGCCCGCATGATGACCATCCCGGACGGGACCACGGAAATCCAGAAGCTGATCGTGGCCCGCGAAATACTGGGCATGCAGGCCTTCGTCTAGCCCGGTTGTTCATGAAGAAAATGATTGTAATGATAAAAATCGATTGACTCCGCCCGCATCCGCGGGATTCGGGGGCCTTGGTCCGAATCGGGCCAGGGCCCTGTTTCATTCGAACCCCCATCATTCCCGGCGGGCCGGGTCAGCGCAAGGAATGATAACGAGGCGGTTTTCCGGCAGGTCGGGTCAGGGAAGCGTAATCCGGCATTATTACTGGATACTGTTGGGTTACGCTTCGCCAACCCATCTCGCGGAACTGCCCGCCTTCGGCGGGGTGGAGCATATGGCGCTATTAAGGAACTCCCCCCTCACCCCGACCCTCAGCCTCAGGGAGAGGGTCGGGGTGAGGGTCTTGCTTCGTCTCGCGGACCAAACCGCTTTCATCTTTAGCCGGGACCCGGCTCGTTGGACATGATGTTTCTTAGGAGTGCCCAACCTTTTGGGGGCCAAAAGGTTATTGAAATTAGAAACGGGTTCTGCCAGGGGCGTTGGCCTGCTCCCAGAAAAGACGTGACGTTTCACAGGAAGCGCCCCCAACCGTCATTCCTGCGAAGGTAGGAATCCATGTTCCCGCCTTACAAAAAGAAGATGGTTTCCCGCCTTCACGGGAATGACGGAAAAGCGGACGAGACCTCCGGTCTCCTCATTTTCAGAGCAAGGACAGGTCTCGACCTTGCAGCGCCCCGAATCGGGAGCCTTGCCTGGTTGGACGAGTCCGGGAGTCTGAAACCCGCGCGGCTCAATGGCGCCGCACCCCACGGGGGTGGTCGTTTACTGAAGCAGTTCCGGCTCCTTTGGGCACTCCTTCCGCGTCCCCGGCCGCGCGTTCGAGCCCGGCCGTTTCCGTTCCGTTACGGCTTTTTTTTATTAACCGCCGGCTGTTTTTCGACCCGTTTCCTTGTTTGAAAATCCCGCCGGACTGTGATAATCTGGATGAAGATTTCAATTCGACCAAGGGGCAAGTCGAAATGCCGGCGGAAAAAGTGGTTCCCAAACGCCTGGAAGGCCAACGCTTGAACGTCGAAATCGGCACGCGGATGATGACCAAGTTTTTCGGGAACCAGAACGCCATCAAGGCCGTGTTCGTGGGCATGGAAGCCGGGGCCTACCTGGTCGTGCGCCTCATGGGCGTTGGCGGGCTTCAGGACTATCTCATCGAAGGCAACGAGGTCGTCGTCAAGTTCATTTCCTCCGGCGTGGTCTATGGCTTCCAGTCACGGATTCTGGGCTACCTGTTCAAAAAAAGCATGGTCCTGGTCCTGCTCGTCTATCCCAAGTCCGTGGAAACGTACGAACTGAGGCAGGAAACGCGGATCGAAAGCCGGTTCCCCGGCGTCCTTCATTTCGGCGATCGGGAATACAACGGCTACATCCTGGACATGTCCCCCAGCGGTCTCAGGTTCGCCATCGGGCTGACCAACGGCAACCCGGCGGCCGACATCTCCTGGGGCGTCCCGGTGACCATATCCTTCCAGATTCCCGGCCTGGAAGGGCTGCGCAAGGCCGCCTGCAAGGTTCGCAGCATCCAGAACGAGTCCAAGTTCCTGGCCATCGGCCTCCAGTTCGACAACCTCGCCCCCGTCCTGGACCAGGATATTAGACGCTTCGTGGAAGACGCCTCCCTGTTCAACGAACCCCATTGACAAGGATTCGCTGGGACGCACGGCTTTCCGGGCCCGGATAAATTCCTCAGTTCTGGCCGTCTTTGTTTTCACTCCGAAAAAGGCAAATATTTTTATTGTACCATTTGTGGTTTTCCCTGGGCATATAAAGGGATACAAAAAAGCAAATGAAAAGAATGATCAGCAAACCGCTAGTTCCAAGAAAAAAAAGAAACTCACTATTGTCCAAAATAGATTCTCAATAAGGCCCTTAAGCAGAGAGCCCTCACGAGTGTGTGGTAAAATAGGATTGCCAGACCGACTATCAAACCACACACCAGGAGGGCGTCCCTATGGTAAAGGAATCCAGCCTGTTC
>JAHJTB010000465.1 GCA_018830135.1 Pseudomonadota bacterium
CGTGCAACATATATGGATGCAGCCCTGGCGGAACCTGAAGAACTATTTGGGACGGGCCAAGGAGGCCTGGGGAGACCGGATCGTCAAGGACATCCAGTACGGCGACATCGAGGACTTCCTGTTGGCTCAGGATTTGAGCCCCAAGACCCGGAACAACATCAAGTCGGCCCTCAATAGTTTTTGGAACTGGCTCAGAAAACGCCGGCTCATCAAAGTCGAGGACATACCCGAGTTCCCCGAGGTGCGGTTTGAACTGCGGTTTCGGAAGCTGGTCGACAAGGAGACCCAGCGGAAGATACTGGACGAGGTCAAACGTATCTCCTACGAGGTCAATCCCAAGATATGGCTCGGCATCAAGTGGCTCTCGACCTATGTCAACGTCCGTCCCGGTGAGTTGATCCAAATCAAAGAGGGGGACATCCTTTTGGATCAGGGGATGATCCTGATACCCCACCCCAAGGAGAAGAAGCCGAAACCCGTCGTCCTACTGGACGAGGACGTCGAGTTGTTGAGCCGGTTCCCCCGCGCCTTACCCCGTGTGCCGTTCTTCCGGCATCACGGAAACCGGAATCGAAGTCGGGCCGGACAACCATTCGGCGACAAGTATTTCTGGAAGTGGTGGAAGAAGGCGTGTTCAAATTTGGGTATCGAGGGCGTCGATTTATACGGAGGCACTCGACACTCGTCAGCCACGGCCCTCCAAGAGTATTTCTCACCCGAGGAGATCAAGGAAGCCACCATGCACGGGACCAACACAGCCTTTCAGAGATACTTCAGGACGGATATCAGGAGGTTGAAGGCGGTATATGAGAAGGCCAACGGGGGCAAGGATGAACAGAAAGAGGCCGGGAAGGTGGTGGAGGGGGAGTTTGGGGCCGGTTGAAGGCGGAGATAACTGATCCGAATCCGAGAGGGCCTCGGCTATGTGTCGAGGTCTTTATCTGTCGGTATTGGGGCATTTCTGCTGGACAGATTTTATAGATCTTATCAGTTGACAATATCCGAGAAAATGAATTACCTTAACTTGTCTCAGAAACTTTAGGAGTTTCAGGTCGGCATTAATAAATATGTTCTGCCTGCCTTTGTAACTATTTCGAATTGAATGAAAAGGAGGAACAATGGGAAACAAAAATGGCCTTACTGGTTTAAAGCTTAAGCAATATTCATTTTGGTCTGAACTTAAGAAGACACATGAGAAAAGAGATAGCGATTTAAAATTCCCCGAACCAAAACCACTACATTATATGCCTATTGGGCTTGTAGGGCATGAGTTTAGAATAACACCAACAATAAACTCAAGAGAGAATTTTTTACGTGTTGGCCTTGTTATTGACATCAAGCAAGATGAAGAGCAAAATAATAAATATTTCAATCTATTAAAAGACCAAAAATTAACAATAGAAAAAGAACTCAATGAGAAACTTCAATGGCAGGAGTTAATAGGTAAAAACATGTGTCGTATTAACCTCTACTATTATGCAGATCCTATGGATGAATCAAAATGGCCTGAATATTTTTCTTGGATGCTTAATAAAATTGATATGTTTGATAAGGTTTTTAGGAGTCGGATACTAAAAATAATATGATAACTCTATACAAATGGTAATGTTGATAAAAGGTCATATTGAGAACTTGAAAAAAAGGCAAAATTTAGGGTACAACAGGGAGGTGAGGGTGTAGCATCATGTATAAAGTAAAGCTGGAGTTTGAAATACTAATCAAAATATCAACATTATGAATATACTTTAGGTATTTGATCACGCTGCCATTTTTTGAGATCGGCAAATATTGCCATGTCAATATCAGACATATACCATTCGAATGGATTTTTTCGTTGTCTACATTTAGGAAGCTCAATCTTCCTTACCCGAAGCTTTCGTGCAATTTTATTGTAATTTTGTAAAAGCAAATCATATCCTTGCTCATTTAAAGGCAGTCTGAATTGATTTCCAATTATTGTATCCAAGATGGGGCAATATTCGGGAGATAAAAATCTTAAGTGTTTCGAGGCAAAAGAAGGTCTTCCTAGATGCTTAAGTTCATTAATTATAGAGAGTGCTTTTGCTGCATTATGCTGCTTGCCAATTAAATAAGTATATGCTTCAGAAAAGGTATATACTAGATGATTTTTAGAGTTTTGATTGATAACCCGGGTGGCTATTCCATCGTGGCCTCCCCAGTTGCAAACTTTTTGAATAAAATTTTGCAACAAATCATAGTCAAATTTATATTCTATAAGTTGTTTACCTAATGATTCCATATGTAAGTTGTCTTTGTTTTTATGATGCATATGGTTCATGTGGGCTAAAAGTAACATTGGGAAATTATTGTAATTTAATATTATGGGTTTACTGCTATTTAGCTGTTTTTTCCCTTGTGAATAAATCACTTCATCCTCCAATCTTTTTTTATGCTTCTTTTTAAATGCCACAATTCGGGATAAAAATTATTGTCATAATATCTTACCAGTTGGATATTTAACAAAAGATTTAGTCGTCATGGGGGTATCCAAGGGGGAGAGAGAGATTACTTTGCCAACTGTCAAGACGACCCCTATTCGAGTTTGAGGTTCCGGTTATGCCGGCACTGCCCGGCAAGAAAGTGGCAAGGGGTTTTGGGAGGTGAAATATTTATATCTACCTGATAATACAGGTAAAAGTTGGTGGAGGCGGCGGGAGTTGAATGCGCCAGAGGCGCACAAGCCCGCTTATCTGTTCCTCGTCACCATTTCCTGTTCAACTTGGTCCAGCCACCTCCGGCCTTGCCCTGATTTCAAGAATTTCTCACGTGTTCGCGCTGCTGGGTAGTCAGGGTAGGATTCCGTCAGTAGCAGACGGAATTTTCCCAGAACCTGACCGCCCCTGGTTTTTCCTTGGCTATGGTCAAACAGCCTTCTTGAAAGATCAGTTGTGATGCCGACATACCGTTTTCCCGATTCGCCCCGGAGGATGTAGAGGGTGACGTTTTGCATCCCGTAGCCCGGCAAGAAAGTGGCAAGGGGTTTTTGGCCCCTTGCGGAAGGTAATGGCATGAAATTATAGAAGAAAGTTGGTGGAGGCGGCGGGAGTTGAACCCGCGTCCGAAGATCTTCCCCTAAGACATCTACATGCTTATTCCGTGATTATTGTCTCGCCCGTCGGCCCCCCACGGAAAGGGCGCCGAACAGGCCAGCGGAAAGTGTTGTTTCGCCTGCCGGGGCTTTCCGCGCCCCCTTTAGGCTATCCCACTGATCGTCGCCCAGCAAACCCCCGCGGGAGAGGAGCTTGTGGACGCTGGCCTACGCGGCCAGAGCGTACTCGTAAGAGTCTGCTTTTGTGTTTATCCCCGCCTGTTTAACGAGCCGGCGAGAACCTCGGCATGCAACCTTAAGTTCAAATATCCCCGTCGAAACCGTTTCGCCCCCACGGGCGTAGTCAAATTGTAAGTCCGATGCGGGGAAAAGTCAATGACCTGTTCGTAAAAGGGGAGGGCGACAAGGCGCGGTATTTTGGGGAAGGCTTTGATGGCCGGCGGCTGAAAGGGGGGCGGAAGGTGAGCCGGGAGGGCGGGACGGTGGACTTTTAAGGCCCGGCGGTGTAAATTGGCCGGGATCGTTCGTATGGGGAGGGCCGGCCGTGTTCTGGTTCAATCTGCTTGTCGCCGCGACCCTGACCGGGGCGTGTTCGGCCGTGATGGCCGTGGTTCTGCTGGCCGGCGTCGGCCTGCCGGAACGGGACCTGATCCGGCTGCGGGCCCGGCTGCTGCGGGGTTGGGCCGTGATCGTCACGCGGGGCATGGGCTTTCGGGTCCGGGTCCGGGGTCCGCGACCGGAGCCGGGGGATCGTCCGATCTACCTGGTGGCCAATCATCAGACCTACCTGGACATCGTGCTGCTGGCTTCGATCTGGCCGGTGACCTTTGTGTCCCGGCACGACGCGGCCCGCTGGCCGGTATTGGGGCCGCTGATCCGCATGGTGGGCACGGTGTTCGTGGACCGGACTTCGGCCATGGCCACGGCCCGGGTCGTGGGCGCGGTGGTCCGGGCCCTCGAGGCCGGGGCGCATCTGGCGGCCTTTCCCGAAGGCACGACCGGCGGCGGCGACCGGGTCATGCCTTTCAAGACGGCCCTGTTCGAGGCCCCGGTCCGGGCCGGGGCCTGGATTCAGCCGGTGACCGTGCGTTACACCGCCCTGGCCGGCCGCCCTCTGGACCGGACCAACCGGGACCGGGTCTGCTGGCACGGCCACGTCCCGTTCCTGCCCCACGTCCTGGGCCTGTTGAAAAGCCGGGGCCTGGAGGCGGAGGTGGTTTTCGGCCGGGGCTTCCCGGCCCCGGATTACCGCAAGACGGCGGCCCGGATGGCCCGGGACGAGATCGAGGCGAATTTTCGGCCGGTTGGGGACTAGCCGGCCGGGGGGCCGGAAAAGGCTTGGCCGGCCGGGCGGTCTGTGATATTTACCCGGTCGAAAAGGGAGGTGTCGGGTGGAAATCGAGGCGCCCAGAGGATGGACGGAGCGCGTGCGGCTGGAGCCGGACGGCCGGCTGATTCTGCCGGAATCGGTCATGGCCGAGTACGTCATCGAGACGTCCGGCTGCGAGCTGTGGTTCAACGACAAGGACAAGGCCCTGGGGCTGCGACTGCTGCGCGGGGTGGAAGACCCGCCCTGCCTGATCGAACGCCTGCCGGCGGGCCCGGACGGCGTCCAAGGCGTGGTGGCCGCGGGCGAGTTCCTGGCCAAGGTGGGGTGCGAACTGCCGGGCGAGACCCTGATCTGCCCCTGTCACTATACCGTGCAGTATCATCTGATCCATCTGCTCCAGGTCCGTGTGGGGACGGCTCCGGATGCGGACGACCGGCCCTCTTCCGGCATCCTGGACGATTTCGAGCCGCTGGATGACTGAGGAGCGGGCCGGCCGGGGCGGCCGGTTCGAATCCCGGGGGCGGGTCGGATTCTTTGTTTATATTCAGGGTTTTCAGCGCTCGGGGTTCCGGGAAATAAATGCGAATTTTTTCTTGACAGGGGTAATGGCTTGGGTTAGATTGTCCAAAAATGCACAAGAGCGCTCCCCGGCGTGACGGCGCGAACAAAAAGGGTAATGAATTCAGATTGTTGTTTTGGCAAATTCAGGGGGAATCGGTTTTTGACCCGAATGTTTCTTTGTTCCGGGTCGGGGAATCCGCCGGCCGCCGGAGGTCGTCGGGAGCTTGGCCATATGCCGGGAGCCGCGTTGCGGTTCGCCCCGGTCTTTCTATAGTTGAAAAAAACCAGGTAAGGAGGTGCCAAGGAGGGATTACAAACGTTGGTTTGAAATTGGGATTAACACACCCAACCCATCAGCATCGTTTTATTAAAACAGGAGGAAATAGATGCCGAGTTTTGTAATTTTGGAAAAGTGCGACGGGTGCAAAGACTCCGACCGGACCGCCTGCATGCACATCTGCCCCAACGACCTGATGGTCTTGGACGCGGAGCGGATGAAGGCCTATAACCGTGACCCCTGGATGTGCTGGGAATGCTACAACTGCGTAAAAATCTGCCCCCAGCAGGCCATTGACGTCCGCGGCTACGCCGACTTCATTCCCTTGGGCGCCAGCGTGGTTCCGCTTCGCGGCACCGAGGACATCATGTGGACGGTCAAATTCCGCAACGGATCGGTGAAAAGGTTCAAGTTCCCCATCCGGACTACGCCTGAGGGTTCTGCCAAGCCGATGGGCGACTACCCTGAAGGCAGTGGCGACATCAACAGCGTGTACCTGATGTGCGAACCGGCGTGCACGGGTGCAAGCGACCTTCCCCAGATGTAGTTCAAGGAGGTGAACGTAATGGCGAATTTTGAAACGGTTGAGGTAACCACTGACCTTTTGATCGTCGGTGGCGGTATGGCGGCCTGCGGGACCGCGTTGGAAGCTTCCTACTGGGGCAAGAAAAATGGACTGAAGGTGACCTTGGTCGACAAGGCCGTTCCGGATCGTTCCGGCGCGGTGGCCATGGGTCTTTCGGCCATCAACCAGTATGTCAATTACGGCAAGGGCGTGAACACGATCGAGGACTACGTCCATTACGTCCGCCAGGACCTCATGGGCATCTCCCGTGAAGACCTGGTTTACAACATCGCCCGCCACGTGGACGGCACGGTCCATCTGTTTGAAAAATGGGGCCTGCCCATCTGGACGGACGAAGAAGGCAACTACGTCAACGAGGGTCGCTGGCAGCTGATGATCAACGGCGAGTCCTACAAGGTCATCGTGGCCGAGGCGGCCAAGAATGCCATGGCCGAAGCGGGCAACGAGATCTTCGAGCGCGTCTTCATCATCGGCCCGATCATGAGCAAGGATGGCAGCCGCGTGGCCGGCGCCTACGGCTTCAGCACCCGCGAGAACAAGTATTACGTCTTCAAGGCCAAAGCGGTCGTCTGCGCCATGGGCGGCGCGGTGCACGTCTTCAAGCCGCGGTCGACGGGTGAGGGTCTGGGCCGCTCCTGGTACCCGCCCTTCAACTCCGGTTCCTCGACCTACTTCGAGCTGATGGCCGGCGCCGAGCTGACCTGTCAGGAAGTCCGGTTCATCCCGGTGCGGTTCAAGGACGCTTACGGCCCGGTCGGCGCGTGGTTCCTGCTGTTCAAATCCCGCGCGGTATCCGCTCAGGGCGGCGAGTACATGGTCGTCCGCAAGGCCGAACTGGACAACTGGGCGCCTTACGGCCTGGCCAAGCCCATCCCGGCCAACCTGCGCAACTACCTGGGCATGCTGGACGTGGACGCCGGCCTGGGACCGTTGTACATGGAGACCCACGAAGCCATCGCCAACCTGGCCAAGCAGTATGAAGGCGACCCCAAGGCCTTCAAAAAGAAGATGAAGGAACTGGAGTCCGAAGCCTGGGAAGACTTCCTGGACA
>JAHJTB010000466.1 GCA_018830135.1 Pseudomonadota bacterium
AGAAGAAAGGCGAAAACTGGAGGCCGAATACGCCCGCCTGGTAGCGGAACGGAAGCGGTTGGAGGAAAATCGGGGGCGGCCGGACGAAGAAGGCCTGGACATCATCTACGACCCCCAGACGGGCCTGGAATGGCGCCTCGCTCCGGATGCGCCGGCCAGTCACCAGGAAGCCGAAAACTGGGTAAAGAGCCTGGCCCCGGGCGGCGGGTGGCGGATGCCCACTCAGGAAGAGCTGAAAAGCCTGTATCAGGAAAACGCCGGGGAACGAAACATGAAGCCGCCGTTCAAGACAACCGGGTTGGGCGTTTGGGCAGCCGGCGCATCGGGGACGTGTTTTGACTTTAAATGGGGGAAACCGATACAACGATGGAACAGCCAGGGTTATCCGGTCACGTTCATGGACATGCGGGCCTTTGCCGTTAGAAAGAGACGTTCGGAATAGCGATTCCGGATGCATATTCGGAAGCCGTCAGCCGAGTATGAACGGACCTGTAAACGCGGGGACGATATTCAGCTGGCGCGCTTCCGCAACACCGCCCTAGAAAAAATGTCGCCAGACCGCTTCCATTTGGTCACTCGCGAACCAAAGTATCGAGAATGCGGCAAAAAGCATGAAGGGGATCATGACCCATATGATTTTAACCGCACTGGTTTCGTAGTCGTGCCGGTACCAGTCTTCCCATTGAAAAGCGAACCTGACGCCTCCTCCCCTGCCCCGGGCGAGATTCCAGAACAGTCCGCCTGATATGTAAAGCGTTGGAGAAATAATCAGATTGCTCCACCATGAGACCGGGTAGACGCCGTCTCGAATGAGAATATACCCGTCGTAGAACCAGGAAGACGTGAAAAGCATCAGACATAATGCAATGTACAGATCGATCCATGATGCCTGTTTTATAATAAAACGATAAAAAGTGCCGACCGACCATGGTGCCGTCACATAGGTCAGAAAGGCCATGCCGGCCGCGTCGAAATAGTCCCAGGTCGGATCACCCGTGTAAGGCGCAATCAGAATCATCCCCGATATGGCAATCAGGAAGGTGAACGCTTTCCAGGGAACGGAGATAAATCTGAAATAGGCCTTGTCAAGGAGGGGAAATTCCTGCCGGCGTGAAAAAGTCAGGACGATCGCCGCAACGGTCGCGACAATCCACGCCCCCAGATACCAGAAATAGTTTTCCATATCCATCCCCCGGTTGTTCTTGAATGTACCAGGAAAAAACGATCGAAACAAGATGGACATCGTAACCCTGACCATGGGTGTGAGAAAAAACGATCATGGCAATTGCAGCTCCCCGCGGCAAGCTACGGGGAATCTTCGACATGCAAGCAGGAAAAGCCTATATTGGTTGGCGGGCTAACCTCGCAGCAAGCTGCGGGGAATGCGCCCGCCCTGAATGTTCAGTGAACCGGGGCAGATCATATATCAGCCGCCCGCGCGGCCTTTGGCCGAAGGACGACTCTGCCGCCGAGTCCCTGTCTGCATCTGGAAAAGGCGGAAGCCGGAGTCCCGAGGCCAAAGGCCGCGACAGGGCGGGCCTGTGATGCCGCCGACTGCTGAATTGCCATGATAGTCATTCCCCGGCTTTCCTCCTGACGTGAAGTATGATCTCGTCCTTCAAGTCCCGGATACGGGCGTCTTCCGGCAAAAGGGACAGCAGGGTCTCGATACGGCCCGTATCCAGAAGCCGTCTGAACGCGGCCGCGTAATTCATGTCATAAACCCAGCCGCAGACCCCGATCACGAAATCGTTGACGTACACGTAGTGGCGGTAATCGACGGGCTCATGGCGCCGGATTCGGTCGATCATCTCCGCCGAATATTGCCGCTGGTCATCTTGCAGGTTGAGCAGGATCGTTTCGTCCCGGCCGCCTTCCCGACAGACCTCCCCGGCGATGACCCGCATGATGTCGATCTTGTCCGCATCGCGGACCAGGCGTGTCATGGCCGCCAGGTTTTCGGGCAGCCCTGGGGGCACAAAGGCCCGGTTGTGCAGAAAGACGGTTCCAATGACCTGCTTCCGGCCCCGGCCCGGCAGGTCCGCAAGCAAAGGCTCCCGGGATAGAATGCCGGCGCCCAGGCGGCCATGGTTGACTGAATTGGCATCCCGAAACGTCCCATGCCGGGCAAACTGCGTGAACCGGCCCACGTCGTGGAGCAGGGCCGCTACGGCCGCGTTGAGCTCCCGCTCCGCATCCCAGCCCAGAGAATCGAGTATCATCCGGGCGTTGGCCAGGACTTCCAGGGAGTGGTCCTTTTTCAGCAGTATGCCTGAATCCTTCTTGCGCTCGCCGGTGATGAACCGGTCCACGTAGGAGTGAAACCAGGCCAGGTACGGAATCAGGCTGTCGGTGGTCGTTTTCAACTAGGCATCCTAAAGGGTGATTTCATGGTATCCGGACCCGGCGCCGCTCGTTGCAGGCAAGGGATGGAGCGAACTTTACAAACTTCCAGGGGGATGGTCAAGGAGTTTGGGGGCCGAGAATCAGGCCGGAGGATTCATGATGATCGGGCCGCTTTACCGGAAAATCCGTCCCTTAACCCGCGGCCTGCTTCCTGCCCGCGGGTCCCGCCGGCCCCTTCGGCAGGCCCTTCGGGTGTCTTCGGCAGCCTTGGCCCCAACTTTCACTCATGCTTTCAGGTAATTAAGCCGGCGGCAAAGGGATGAAGCCGGTCGCCTTTCCGGGTTAAATCTGACCGAATTTCGGTCAATAATAGGCAATTAGCTCATATCACATGTTTTTTTGAATAATTCCCCGTTGCCCCCCGAAACAGCGAGTCGGTTTTTTTGAGGTATCATGGGATTGTATCGTTCTGTCCCCTCCCCTATAAGGTTTTCCCAATCGAAAACATAATACTTTCAGTGAGTTCGGGCAAAACGTCGCCGCGTCTCACACTTCAACCGCAAAAGTCGTTCAAGGGAAGTTTTGTCCGAGCGTTACAGGCGGTCAGCAGCGGTGAAGCCCGCCGGGGGATGTAATCGCGAATCGGGGTCGTTCACGTCGTCATTTCCGGTTCACCGCCGCCGGTGGAGAAGAACAAGGCGCGCCCCCGGGTGGTCCGCCGAGGGCGCGCCTTTCGCATTTTCAGGCGAAAATCAGACCGCTTCGATGATGGTGGCGATGCCGATTCCGCCGCCGCCGCACATCATCTGCATGCCGGCCCGGCCCTTGGTCCGCTTGAGGTGATGGCACATCTCCCCGAAGTAGACCACCCCGGAGGCCCCGATGGGGTGTCCCATGGCGATGGCCCCGCCCGTGGGGTTCTGGCGGGGATCGAACGTGTCGTACCCGAGTTCCTTGGCGAAGACCAGCAACGGGCTGGCAAAGGCTTCATTGGGTTCGAGAATGTCCATGTCGTCGATGGTCCTGCCGGACCGGGCCATGGCCTTTCGGCAGGCCGGGATCGGGGCCAGCAGCATGGGCACCGGGTCACCGCCGGACTCGGCGCAGCCCGTGATTTTGCACAAGGGTTCCAGACCCAGGGCCTCGGCCTTGTCCGCGCTCATGAGCAGCACGGCCGCGGCCCCGTCCACGATCTGGGAGGAGTTGCCGGCCGTGACGATGCCGCCGTCCGGCTTGAAAGGCGCCTTGAGCTTGGCCACGTCGGCCATGTACCCGTCCGGATCGTCCAGGGCCTTGTCCCGGATGGTCTCGTCCTTTTCCGCCCGATAGGTCTGGCCGTCCCATTCCCACTCGAAGGGAATGATGTGGTCGTCATGCCAGCCGGCCCGCCGGGCCTTGACCGCGCTCTGCATGCTCATCAGGCCGAAGCGGTCCAGGTCCTCCCGGGTGTGGCCGTACTGTTCGGAAATGATCTCCGCGCACACGCCCTGGGGCACGGTCATGCCGATCTCCCCGATGCGGGGCGTGAACCGGATCGGGTACTGGGCCTGCATGGCCACCTGGATGTCCGAGCCCATGCCGTAGTGGGACATGAGTTCCACGCCGGCGCAGACGAAAACGTCACCATCCCCGCAACGGATGGATCGCACCGAATTGTTGACGGCCCGCAGACCCGCGTTGCAGTACTGGTTGATCGTATGCCCGCAGGCCTCCTTGGGAATACCGGCCAGCAGCGCGGCGATCCGGGCGATGTTGCCGCCCTGCTCGCCGATCTGGCTCAGGCAGCCCACGGCCACGTCCTCGATCTCGATGGGGTCGAAACCGGGGGCCTTGGCCTTGACCCGGTCCAGAAGCCCCTTCATGGTGTTGGCCAGCAGGTCCTGGGCCGAGGCCTGGCAGAGCTGACCGCCTTTTTCCATACCCTTGCGGCCCGACTTGCCGATGGCGCTGCGCACGGCGTCGACGACGACCACTTCCCTCAATGATGCCATGTTCCCGTCTCCTTTGCGTTGTTGTCGTTACCGGTTAGAGTTGAAATATTGCCCGCCGGGCGGCCATGGCCGCACGGTTCGGTTCGGGGATCATGCCGGCCGGGCGCCGGTCAGGTGCTGATCTTGGAAAAATCGGCCACCAGTTCGAACAACCCGGCCACCCGGGCCAGCAGGGCCAGCCGGTTGGACTTGACCGCCGGGTCCGGGTCGTCCACCAGAACGTGATCGAAAAAGGCGTCCACGGCCGGCTTGATGGTGATGATCCGCTGGAGCAGTTCCAGGTAGTCGTCCCCCTGGAGCCGGTCCCCGGTCTGAGCCTCGAGGTCCTTGGTGGCCCGAAGGAGTTCCTTTTCCTGGTCCTCGACCAGCCGTTCCGGTTCGAAGACGTCCCCCGGGCCGAACTTCCGGATGATATTGACCACCCGCTTGAAGGCCACGGCCAGGTCCGAGAAGTCCGGTCGGCCCTTGACCTCTTCCAGGGCCCAGACCCGGGCCGTCGCGGCCACCAGGTCGTCGTGGTGCAGCGACAATACGGCCTCGGCCCCGTCCGTGGAAGCCCCCCGGCTGGTAAGCTGGTTCTTGAGGCGCAGCCGGAAGAACTCGACCACCTCGGCCTTGATCTCGTCCGCCGGCTTTTTCAGCCGCGCGCCCAGGCCGGCCAGGGCCTGGTCAATGACCGCTCCCAGGGAGAGGCGGTAGGGCCGTTCGACAATGATGCGGATCACTCCCAGGGCCTGGCGGCGCAGGGCGTACGGGTCGGCCGCCCCGGTGGGAACCAGTCCCACGCCGAAAAACCCGACGATGCTGTCGATCTTGTCGGCCAGGCCCAGCAGGGCCCCGGCCTCGGTCTTCGGCAGGTCCCCGTCGGCCCGAATCGGCAGATAGTGTTCGTAAACCGCCTCGGCTTCCGCCTCCGAAGCGCCCCATGCCTTGGCGTATATCCGCCCCATGATGCCCTGGAGCGAGGGAAACTCGCCGACCACGCCGGTGACCAGATCGCATTTGCAGAGCCGGGCGGCCCGGGACACGGTGGACTTGAGGTCCGGGTTCAGAAGGCCGGCCAGGATTTCGGCCATGCGCGCGATTCGTTCGACCTTCCGCCAGCTCGTGCCCAGCAGGGTGTGGAACACCACGCGCTCGAGCTTTTCCTGCCAGACCTCGACGGGCGTCTTCAGGTCGTCCCGGTAATAGAAACGGGCGTCTTCGAGCCGGGCCCGGAGGACCCGCTCGTGCCCCCGGCGAACCACGGCCAGGTCCCGGGCCCGGGTGTTGTTGATCGCGACGAAGCAGGGTTCGAGTCCGCCCCCCTCGCCGGTCACGGCAAAGTAGCGCTGGTGTTCGCGCATGGCCGTGATGAGGACCGGTTCGGGCAGTTCGAGAAACGATTCTTCGAACCGTCCCAGGACGGCCACGGGCGATTCGACCAGGTTGGACACCTCGACGACCAAACCCTCGTCGGGCAGCACGGCCAGACTCCGGCCTTCCGCTTCCACGACCCGGGCGATCTCCTCCCGGACCAGGGCCTCCCGTCGGGCCCCCGAGGCGATGACCCCGGCCTCGGCCAGACGGGCCTCGTACTCGTCCGCCGAACCCAGCCGGATCGCTTCGGGATGCATGAACCGATGGCCCCGGGTCAGGTCGGAAGCCTGAACGTCCCCCAGGGACATGGGCAGGACCCGGCCGCCCAGCAAGGCCACCAGCCAGTGGATCGGCCGGACGAAGACAATCTCCCCCCGGCCCCAGCGCATGGACTTGGGAAAGGGCAGGCCCAGGATCAAGGGCGGCAATAGCGCCGCCAGAACATCGGCCGCGGGCCGGCCCGGGATGGACTTCCGGGCCATGACCTTGGCCCCCTTTTCGGTCTCGACCACGGCCAGGTCCGAGACCTCCACGCCCTGGCCCCGGGCAAAGCCCAGGGCGGCCTTGGTCCAGGCGCCTTCGGCGTCCCGGGCCGCGGACAGGGACGGACCGGTGACCTCGACCTCCCGGTCCGGCTGCCCCTCGTGCAGACCGAAGACGGCCGCGGCCAGACGGCGCGGCGTGGCCCAGGTCCGGATCGAACCGTCGAATTCCAGCAGATTGTCCTGGAGAGACTTGGCCAGCCGCTCCTCCAGGGCCGCCAGGGCCGGCGCGATGTACCCGGCCGGAATCTCCTCCGTGCCCACCTCGATCAAAAAGTCCAGTCCGCTCATGAGTTCTCCCCCCACCGGCCCAGCATGGGATACCCCATCTCCTGGCGCTGGGCCAGGTAGGCCTCGGCCGCGGCACGGGCCAGGCCCCGGACCCGGGTGATGAAACGGGTCCGTTCCGTCACGCTGATCGCCCCCCGGGCCTCGGCCAGGTTGAACAGATGGGAGCACTTCAGACAGTAGTCGTAAGCCGGCAGGACCAGCCCCTGGCCGGCCAGCCGACGCGATTCGGCCTCGTACATGTCAAAGGCCTTGAACAGCATGTCCACGTCGGCCGCTTCAAAGTTGTACACCGAGAACTCGACCTCGGAACGATGATGAACGTCCCCGTAGCTCACATGCTCGTTCCAGGCCAGGTCGTAGACGTTGTCCTTTTCCTGGAGATACATGGCGATCCGTTCCAGACCGTAGGTGATCTCCACGGAAATCGGCGACAGATCGAAGCCGCCGGCCTGCTGGAAATACGTGAACTGCGTGATCTCCATGCCGTCCAGCCAGACCTCCCAGCCCAGACCCCAGGCGCCCAGGGTCGGCGACTCCCAGTCGTCCTCGACGAATCGGATGTCGTGGTCCAGGAGATCGACCCCCAGTCCTTGAAGACTGCCCAGATAGATGTCCTGCACGTCCAGGGGAGAGGGCTTCAACAACACCTGGTACTGATAGTAGTGCTGAAGCCGGTTGGGATTTTCGCCGTAACGGCCGTCGGTCGGACGGCGCGAGGGCTCCACGTAGGCCACGCGCCAGGGTTCGGGACCCAGCGACCGGAGCAGGGTGGCCGGGTTGAAGGTCCCGGCCCCGACTTCGATATCATAGGGCTGCTGGATCACGCAGCCCTGGCCGGCCCAAAAGGCTTGCAGGGCCAGGATCAACTGCTGAAAAGTTTTCGGGTAGTCCGCCATAGGACGCCTCGTCTCCCTCCGCGCATAAAGTATTGAAAATTAACACTATGGGCGATTGGATGTCAAGGGCCGCCTTTTCGAGGCAGAAAGGAACCGGGGCCCTGGTCGTAGCCACGGGGTTTCGGCACTACGAACCGTTTATCGGCGAGTACGGATACGGCCGGCGCCCTGAAGTAGTCACGCTGCCCGATTTTATCCGGCTGTTGGACCGGAGCGACGGCGGCGAGTTTCTGGTTCATAACGGCCGCCCGGTCCGTTCGGCCGCCTTGATCCACTGCGTGGGCAGCCGCCGGATTCCCGGGGTCAACGACGCCCCCGAAGGCCGACGCCAAAATGAATACTGCAGCCGGGTCTGTTGCACGGCCTCTCTGCAGGCGGCCATTGAATTCAAAAAGAAGTTTCCCGACACGGTGCTCTACGAACTGTACCGGGACATCCGGGCCTACGGCCGAGGTCACGAGGACTATTACCTGGAAGCGGGTCGCAATCAGGTGATCTTTGCCCGCTTTACTCCGGAGGCCCCGCCCGTGGTGGACTCGGCGGATGATGAAGAAAGCGCCCTGAAAATCATCGTCTCCGACACGCTTCTGGGTGGGGAGCAACTCGATATTCCGGTCGATCTGGTGGTGCTGGCCGTGGGGATGGAAGCGGACCATGCGTCGTCCCTGGTGGAAATGTTCAAGCTGCCCGTGGGGGCCGACCATTTTCTCCTGGAAGTCCATCCGAAACTCCGGCCGGTGGAAGTGGCCGTGACCGGTGTTTTTCTGGCCGGAACGTCCCAGGCGCCCATGGATATCACCGAAAGCACCTCGGCCGCCTCGGCCGCCTCGGCTATTTTGACCAGAGGGTATGTGGAACTCGATCCGTTCACGGCCGAAATCGACCCGGAGCGTTGCACCGGCTGCGGCGACTGCATCGGGGCCTGCCTCCGGGAGGGGGCTTTATACCGGGTCGAAGGACGCGACCCTCGGCTGGCGGAAGTCAACCCGGCGCTCTGCCAGGGCTGCGGGGTATGCGTGGCCGCCTGCCCGGAAAACGCCATCGAACTGGCCGGCTGGACGTTGGGGCAGTACGAGGCCATGGTGGACGCCATTGTCAACGACCCATCGTCCGACGCCGCGGGAGGCCTGTCATGACGGAACCGGAAAAAAAGGAACGTCTCAGGAACCTGAAAAATAAACGTCGCGAATATATCCAACGCGCCACGCAACGGGTCAAGGAGAACAATGCCGCCATAAAAAAAATCAAGACCCGCCTGGCCGACGGCCCGGCCACGGTGCCCGAGCTGGCCCAGGCCGCGGGGCTGACCACCCGGGAAACCTTATGGTTTGTCAGCGCCCTGAAAAAATACGGTCAGGTGGCCGAGGGCGCCAAGAATCGGGGTGACAGCTATTTCCCGTACTCACTGGTTCCGGAAAACAGCGAGTCTGAAAAACCGGCGGCCGACTGAAGCGGCCGAGTCAACGCATCGAAAAGGAGAACGATCATGACCGAAGGAAAAAAGAAAAAATCGTATACATCAGCACGTTTGCCGGTGAAAACCCGGAAAAGGCGTCCTTGCCTTTTGTTCTGGCCAATGCCGCCCTGGCCTTGGAACTGGACGCGGTGGTGGCCCTGCAGGGAACCGGCGTCTATCTGGCCAAGAAAGGCTACCTGGACAACGTGTTCGCGGCCGGCCTGCCCCCGTTAAAGAGCATGGTGGAGGATTTCATCGAGGGCGGCGGGCGTCTGCTGGTCTGCGTGCCCTGCATTCGGGAACGCAAGATCGACGAGTCTGATTTGATCGAAGGGGCCCAACCCACGGCGGCGGCCAAATTGACCTTGGAGATGCTTTCGGCCAACGCAACGGTCACCTATTGAGTCGACCGTCAACCGGAAAAACGGTCAGGGCCGATACGGCGAATCCGGTCGTCGTTGAATGAACTGGAAATCCCCACCCGAACGGCGGGGATTTCCGATTTTGATGGAATCGTAAAAAGTCCGGAAATCGCGTTTTTGCACGTGTAACCACCTGAATTTATTAGGGCCGATTTCGAGAAATCGACTTTTTACGAGACCATCAATTTTAGAAACCCGGATTTTGCGGTTGGGTTGGTGGCGAGGCGTCGAAATGCATAGCGAAACGCGAAGGTGGACCGGTTTTTGGCCGCAGGCCTATCAGTAGATACGTCGAGGCCGATAAGTGGGAAACGAGCGCTCCGCTATGCATTTCGACGCCGCAGTAGAAGCCAACCGCAAAATCCGGGTTTAAGCAAACGAACCGGGGCCAATGAGATACCAGCCCGTGCGGTCTCCGGCCGAAGAAGCCCCCCCGAGTCTGAATACTTTGTCGTCGAAACCGTTTATTTTTACGCCCCTCTGTTATATAATAACTCAAATGCCGACGGGAGCGATATCGGTAACGATGGAAGTGACATGCTCCGAGCACCGGGCCACCCTGCTGCTCCTGGCCCTGAAACGGAAACTGGCCGAGGACGGACTCGATCCGGATGAACGCGCGCGACTCGAGGGCGAGGCCGCCCGGCTCGAATCCGAGCTTGGAATGAATTGAAAGGCCGGAACGATTCCCCGCTCCGACAAACATGGTCCGGGCGTGACGGACCGCATCCAGAGGGCGACGCTAATTGGCCCGCATCCTGCTCATTGAAGACGATCGTCCCTTCCGGGACATGCTGGTCGAAGCCATGGTCGAAGCCGGGCACGACGTCCGGTCGGCCTGTGACGGCAAGGACGGCGTCAGGCAGTTTCGAAAAGACCCCGCGGACCTGGTCCTGACGGACATCGTCATGCCCGATCAGGAAGGAATCCAGACCATCGTGGAACTTCGGCGGGACTTTCCCGAGGTGAAAATCATTGCCATGTCCGGGGGCGGGTCCGTCGGCGCGGACACCTATCTTCGTCTGGCCCGGAATCTGGGCGCCGACGTCACAATGGCCAAGCCCTTTTCCCTGGAGGCCCTGTTTCAGGTCGTCAACGGCCTGCTTTCCGCGACATAGTCCGGTGGACGGCGGTTTTTTTCGATTTCCGCCAGGGCTGAATCGAATGCAGGGAACGGAGGGCCATTCGATAATATCGGCGATGATGAAAGTAAATATGAAATGACACATTCCCAGGACAACCACATTCTTGTGGTCGACGACGAACCCGCCATTCGGGAGCTGCTGCGAGAGTTCCTCATGGGCGAGGGCTACCAGGTGGATACGGCCTCCAACGGCCAGGATGCCCTGGACCTGATCTCGGTCAAGGTCTTCGATCTGGTCATTACGGACCTGGCCATGCCCCGTATGGACGGTTTCCAACTGATCAACAAGGCCTTGCCTCTCCAGCCCATGCTGCCCTTTATCGTCCTTTCCGGCGGCGACACCTTCGAGAATGCCATCCGGGCCGTTCATGAGGGGGCCTTCGACTTCGTGGCCAAACCGGTCCGGGACTTCCCGACCTTCAAGATCGCCGTGGATCGAGGACTCGAACACAAGCGCCTGCTGGTCAGCCAGGACAACTATCAGCGGAACCTCGAGTCCATGGTCCGGGAACAGACCAAGGAACTGGCCGAGAAAAACCTGCTGCTCGAGCAGTACACCGAACAGCTCGAATCGCTGTCGGTCCAGGTCATCACCGCGCTCATGGCGGCCCTCGAGGAAAAGGACCGCTACACCGCCGGTCATTCCCGCCGGGTGACCCATTACGCGGTCGGCACGGCCCGGCTGCTGGGGGTGACCGAACCGGATATCGGCACCCTCGAGACCGCCGGCCACCTTCACGACATGGGCAAGCTGATGGTTGACCTGTCCTACGTCAACAAGCCGGGTCCGCTGACCCCGGACGAGTGGGAGATCATGAAGCAGCACCCGGCCACGGCCGACCGCTTCCTGGCGCCCCTGCCCTTTCTGACCGAGGTCCGGCCCATCATCCGTCATCATCACGAGCGTTTGGACGGTAGCGGTTACCCGGACGGCCTGTGCGAAAACGAGATCGACATCCTGACCCAGATTCTGGCCGTGGCCGACTCCTACGACGCCATGACCTCCCGCCGGAGCTATCGTGAGCCCATGTCCATGTCCGAGGCCCTGGCCGAATTGAGACGCTTTTCCGATCTTCACTACGAGGGGCGCATCGTCGAGACCCTGGTCGTTTTTCTCATGAAGGATAAAGACGACCCGAACAGCCCGATCCGGCCGGACTAGCCTCGGCCCGAAGTCCTCCGCGACCCCACGCCCTTTTCCGAAACCCGGGGAATGAAAAGCAGTTGCCCGGCTCCCGGCCGGGCCGAGCCCGATCCACGAGGTAGATTATGAAACCGGAACCCGAAATCATAGACGACCGCCTCCAAGGCGCCATTGCCTTTCACGGCCATCTCTGCCCCGGCCTGCTTATCGGCTACCGGGCCGCCCGGCTGGGCCTGGAACGGCTGGCCGGCCGCCGTTCCGAGGACGAGGAACTGGTGGCCTTGGTGGAAAACAACTCCTGCTCCGTGGACGCTATCCAGTTCATGACCGGCTGCACCTTTGGCAAGGGCAACCTGATCTTCAAGGACTGGGGCAAGCAGGTCTTCACCCTGGCCTACCGTCCCCGGGGTCGGGGCCTCAGGCTCTGCTTCACCGGTGACCGCCTCAGACCCAAAAACCCGGACGGGTCCACGGACCGGGCCGGCATGATCCGGATGCTCCTCGAAGCGGCCGACGCCGATCTGTTCAAAATCGAGGAGTTGACCGTCGAACTGCCCTCCGAGGCCAGCATCTATCCGACTGTGGCCTGCGAATCCTGCGGTGAAGGGACCATGGAACCGCGCCTCAGCCGGGTCCGCGGCCGGCGCATCTGCCCGGCCTGCCTCCTCAGCCAGGACCCGTTGGTGCTGATGAACCAGACGGCCGACTTTCTCTTCGAATCCGGCATGCTCAAAAAAACGCCCCGGACCGGTTACCAGTTTCTGGGCAACGGAAGGGAAAGCGTGGCCGCCCACTCCTTCCGGGCCGCGGTCATCGCCTTTGTCCTGGCCCGACTGACCCCCGGCGCCGACCGGGACCGGACCGTCTCCCTGGCCCTGCTTCACGACCTGGCCGAAGCCCGCACCGGCGACCACAACTACGTCAACAAAAAATACGTCACGATCGATGAAATCCGGGCCGGCCGGGACGCGGCGGCCAATGCGCCCTGCGGCCCCGAAATCGAAAGCCTTCTCGACGAATTCGTCGCCGCCGAAACCCTCGAGGCGCGCCTGGCCCACGACGCCGATCAGCTCGACCTGATCTTCGAACTCAAGGAAAAACAGGACCTGGGAAACCCATACGCCGGGCCGTGGCTCGAAAACGCGGTCGGCCGCCTCAAGACCCCGAACGGAATCGACCTGGCCCGGGCCGTACGCTCCACCGACTGGACCGGGTGGTGGTTCGACCGGGAACGTTTGCGCATCCGGGATGACTGAGCCGGGACGGGCATACGAAAAAGCCGTTAACATCGGCTTGGCCTTCGTCATCTCCGCCTGGATCCATATCCTCGGGCTGGGCCTGCTCCGCTATTTCCCGCCACTCCCCGACCTGCCAACCACGGTCCCGGTGACCCTGGAAATCGAAAGCCCGGTCCCGCCGGCCCCCGGGCCCCATGAAACGCGGCCCGAAGTCCAGGCCGCCCCGGCTTCGGCGGAACGCTCCGCCGACAGCCAGGCCCCGGCCCAGCCGGTCGCCGACTCCGGCCGCCAGGCCCCAAACGTCCTCGAAGACACCATCTCCCTGGAAAGCAAGGCCCCGCAATACGTCAGCTATCTGGGACAGGTCAAGGCCCGCATCAAGCAATACTGGATATTTCCGCCGGCTGCCCGCCAGAAGCAGGAGGCCGGCCAGTTGACCGCCTTCTTCACCCTGGACCGGGGGGGCAGCCTGCTGCAGGTCCTGGTCGAAAAATCCTCCGGCCGCCCCCACCTCGACCAGGCCGCTCTTGAAGCCGTGCGCCGCGCCGCCCCCTACCCGGAATTCCCCCGGCACATCAACCTGGACCGCCTCAACATCCGCGCCCATTTCGACTACCGCATCCGGTACATCGGGGTGCGCTGAACCCCGCGGGCCATATAAAATGTCCTTACTCGCAGACCTCCTTCGTCGGGGACCGGGTCAGGATCAAGAGGGGCCCGGTCGAGCACCTGAGCCGATCCGGATAACACGACATCACGTCCACTGCCAAGCCCCGGATTCGGCCCCTGATCAAAACTTAAACTAAGGATATCGGTGCAGTTTTTGAAGATGTTCTTGATTCAACCTTGGTAGTATAAGTGGCATCGTATTTCCCTCTCGGCCATGCCCTTTTCGCCGAGCGGCATTTCGGGAAGCCGCCAGCCGCTTTTTGTGCCGAACCCCCATCTGGCGTAGAATCGTTTGGACACTGGCTTGGCGCTTGGGCAAGAAGTAAGCCAAAACAGGCGAATGGATAGTTGTCAAAAAGATGGGTATCTTGATTTTATTGCTGTATATTATGTCACTATTGTCCAAAATAGATTCTCAATAAGGCCCTTAAGCAGAGAGCCCTCACGAGTGTGTGGTAAAATAGGATTGCCAGACCGACTATCAAACCACACACCAGGAGGGCGTCCCTATGGTAAAGGAATCCAGCCTGTTC
>JAHJTB010000467.1 GCA_018830135.1 Pseudomonadota bacterium
CGAAGACCCGGATGGGGACGGGTACACCAACTGCCAGGAATACCGTTGGGGCTCCAACCCCAGGGACGCCTCGTCTCATCCCCCCAAGGGCATCCCCTGGATGAACCTGATCCTGGGATAATGGACGCTCCGGCCCCGGTCGTGCTACAAGGAGGGCGGACGACACTTATTCGCCGGAGCGGAACGAATCGACATGAAATACGATTTTGACGAAATCATAGACCGCCGGAACACGGACTCGGCCAAGTGGGACGCCGTGGGCCTGCGGTTCGGCAATGAAAACGCCTGGCCCATGTGGGTGGCCGACACGGATTTCAGGTCGCCCCGGCCGGTTCTCGAGGCCCTGGAGGCCCGGGTGCGGCACGGCGTATTCGGGTACACCTACAGCGGCCCGGCCTACAACCAGAGCCTCGCGGCCTGGATGCGGGAGCGGCATGGCTGGGCGCCGGACGAAACATGGGTTTCCCTGGCCCCCGGGGTCCTGGCCGGCCTGGTCATGTGCCTGGAGGCCTTTACCGAACCGGGCGACGGGGTCCTGCTCCAGACGCCGGTCTATTATCCGTTTTTCAGCGTGATCCGGGACAACGGCCGCCGCATGGTCAAGAGCGACCTCGGGTTTGCCGCCGGACGGTACGAAATGGACCTTGGCGATCTGGAAGACCGGGTCCGGTCCGAAAACGTCAAGGCCCTGATCCTTTGCAGTCCCCACAACCCGATCGGCCGGGCCTGGTCCCGGGAGGAACTGACCCGGCTGGGGGAAATCTGCCTGGAATACGGGGTCTTCGTCCTGTCCGACGAAATCCACTCGGACCTGGTCTACCCCCCCTTGCGACACGTTCCCTTTGCTTCGATCTCCGATGAATTCGCCCAAAACTCCATGACCGCGGTTTCCACCAGCAAGACCTTCAACCTGCCGGCCCTCCAGGACGCGGCCATTATCATCCCGGACCCGGAGCGGCGGCGAAAGTACGAGGACCTGCTCAAGGCGCGCAAGATGGCCATGCGCAACGTCCTGGGCATGGCCGCTTCGGAGGCGGCCTGGCGGCACGGCCGGGACTACCTGGACCAGTTGCTGGAGTACCTGAAGGGAAACCTGGAGTTCGCCAAGGCGTTTCTGGCCGAACGGGCGCCCGAAATCCGGGTCGTCGAACCCGAGGCCACCTACCTGGTCTGGCTCGACTGCCGGGCCCTGGACCTGGACCACCGGGCCTTGTCCGATTTCATGACCCACCAGGCCGAAGTCGCCCTGGACCCGGGGCACTGGTTCGGGGAACCCGGCCGCGGCTTCATGCGCATGAACATCGGCTGCCCGCGCTCGACCCTGGCCCGGGGACTCGAACGCCTGGCCAAAGCCGTGGCGGGGAGACGCTAGGGACAAGGCGCCGGGGGCATGCGGCCGAGGGAAGGCAGTCGAGGTTGACGATTCGTGTTTGACGTGGCGATCATCGGGGCCGGGCCGGGCGGTTCCACGCTGGCCCGGCTGATCGGCGGGCGGTACCGGGTCCTGCTGGTCGACAAGCGGCCCCTGCTGGAACGCCCGGACAGCCGCCGGTCCGGCAAGTGCTGCGGCGGCCTGTTGGCGCCGGACGCCCAGGGCATGCTTTCCAGGCTGGGGCTGGGCCTGCCCAAGAGCGTCCTGGAAGAGCCCCAGCTCTTCGTGGTCAAGGCCGTGGACGTTCAAAGGGGCCTGGAAAGATACTATCAACGGCACTACATCAACATGAACCGCCGCAAGTTCGACTGCTGGCTGCTGTCCATGGTTCCTCCGGGCGTCGAGGTCCGCACCGGCTGCCGTCTCCAGTCCTGGGACCGGGGCCATGAAGGCTTCCGGCTGGTCCTGGCCGGCGATCATGGGGCCTTTGTCGAACAGGCCCGGGTCCTGGTCGGGGCGGACGGCGCGTTTTCCAAGGTCCGGCTCCAGGCCTCGGGCGGCCCGGACATGCCCCGGCGGTACGTGGCCATCCAGGAGTGGATCGAGACGGAAGGCGATCCGGCCTGCTTTTCCTCGATCTTCGACCGGACGATCACGGATTTCTACTGCTGGACCATCCCCAAGGACGGCAGGCTGATCATCGGAGCGGCCCTGGACCCCAAGGACGACGCCTCGGCCAAATTCGCACTGCTCAAACAGCGGCTCGTCCGGCAGGGGCTCGAGATCGGCCGGATCGTTCGTCGGGAAGGCGCCTGGCTGCTGCGTCCGGTCAGGACGAGGCAGTTGTGGACCGGTGGAGACGGCCTGGCCTTGATCGGCGAGGCCGGGGGCTGGATCAGTCCCAGTTCGGCCGAAGGACTCAGCTACGCCTTCCGCACCGCGGTCATGCTTGCCGACAGCCTGGAAGACGGCCTGGTCGGGTTCGAAAAGCGGTACCGGGAGCGGGCCGGGGCCTTGAAACGGAACGTGTTCCTGAAGAACGTCAAAGCGCGCTTCATCTACGATCCGACCCTCAGATGGGGGCTCATGAAGTCCGGGCTCAACGTCCTGGCGCCGGTCAGGGGCCTGTACCGGTCCTTCTGAGCCCCGCCAGGCTAAAGATCGCCCGGGCTCTGGGTTGGCGAAGCGCAACCCAACATCATTTATGGAAATAAGAATGCGGGGTTACGCTTCGCTAACCCAGCCTGCTCCTATGGAGGTGAAAGACATAGCCACGGGGAGAAGTCCGGGGTTCACCAGATTGCTTCGTCGCTTCGCTCCTCGCAACGACGGGTGGGGGTATGGAGCGAGAGGAACTTCGGACTAAGGATCGTAACGGGCGGCTTGGCCGGGGCGGGGCGCTTTCCTCCTTGCCGTACCCAAAAAGCACCGTCGTTGCGAGGAGCGAAGCGACGAAGCAATCTGGTCAACCCGAGAGGCATCTTGTGGGATGTAATCATTTGATTTCTGGTTGGTTCCCAAGCGGAAGCTTGGGAACGAGCGGAATGATAAGGCGCCTATCCGGGGACCCTTGTATGGCCGCCGGATCATTCAGCGGACTCCGTTCGTTTTTTCCATTTCTGATAGCTTCGGGCCACGAAATAGAAGGCCGCCGAGTTTGCGGCGATAATCAAGGCCTGAAGGCCGAAGTAGTCTCCGTGGGACCAGGTGCCGTAGAGGCGGTCGATGCCGGCGCCCAGACCGTCGCCCAGGAACTGGGAGAGCAGGAAGGCGGCCATGACCGTGGACTTCATGCGCGGCGTGGCCTCGGTAAAGGCGAAGTGCAGGCCGACGACGCTGACGCAGAGTTCGGCCATGGCCATGATGATCGTGGCCAGGACGATGAACCAGACCGATACCTGGCCCGTTTCCGAAAGATAGCCGGCCATGCTCATCCAGAACATGCAGGCCGTGACCAGGATGAAACCGACCATCATCTTGTGGGTCGCGGGAATTTCCGCGCCGCGCCGGGCCTCCCGTCGGCGCCACATCCAGTTGAAGACGGGCGTGAGCATGATGATCAGGACCGGGTTGAGCCCCTGAAGCTGGTCCGGGGTCAGGGGCAGGCCGAAGGGCCAGATGACCAGCTTCATGTCGCTCCGGGCGAAAAAGACCCAGGTCGAAGCGTTCTGGTCGTAAACGAGCCAGAAAACGGCCAGGAGACCGAAGACGGCGGCCAGGCGTCTCATCACGGCCTTTTCCCGGCCGCTTTCCGCGACCGTTAGCACAGGCCGGGCCCTCCCGGGCTTTTCCTCGGGATAAAAGCGCCGGCCGACGATGAAGATGGCCAGGGCCGCGGCCATGAGCACGGTGGGAAACATCAGGGCCGTGGCATACCCGTAAGCGTTCCGGACCAGGGGCAGGCTGAGGCTGGATACGGCCGCGCCCACGTTGATGGCCAGGTAGAAATAGCTGAAGGCTTCGGTCAGGTAGGCGTCCTTGCCCGCCTTTTCATACATCAGGCCCATGAGCGTGCTGGTGTTGGGTTTGATGGCCCCCGAGCCCATGGCCAGGAGCAGCAGGGCGGTGTAGAGGAAGAAAGGCGTGGTCAGACTGCCCAGAATGACGTGTCCCAGGATGTAGGGCACCGAGAAGTAGACGATGGTCCGGTACCGGCCCAGGTACCGGTCGGCCAGCCAGCCTCCGGCCAGGGGCAGCAGGTAGCACACGGCCATGAATATCTGGACGGTCGCGGCCGAGCGGGATTCAGTGAAGTGAAAGACCTCGGCCAGGTACATGGCCAGAAGCACGCGCATCCCGTAAAAGCTGGCCCGTTCGGCCAGTTCGGCCCAGAAGATGAACCAGAACCCGACGGGGTGACGCCGAAAGATGTCCAACAGCGGGCGCATGGATACCCTCCAGATTTTTCATGCAAACTTCAGCCCGGTCCGCCTTGATTCGGGCGCATCGATCCTGACGGGAAGCCGCCCCCCGGCCTTGCCCCGATCTTCCTGAGAAATATTGCCCCTGGGATGCCGCCAGGCAATCGCAGCGGGCCAAGGCGCCTCCTGTTAAAGGATGTATTGGTTAAACTACAGCCTCCGCCGGTTTGTCAAAGCAAATTCAGAGGCCGGATTGTCAGTCCCATGTCATGGGGGCCGATTGAATGCTGAAGGTCTTTTGGGCCGGCCCGGGCCGTCAGGCTCTTGTTCCGGTTGTTCAGACTGAACTCGGCCTGATCATGCATTCAGCCTGCCGCATCCAGCCGATCGCCGGTCGCCGGCGGACCGGGCCGGAGCGACATAATTGATTTGACCGCGGGAAGATGGTTGGATTACTATCCTCAAAAGCACGGAAAACGCCGGTTTTTGGATGCGGTGAGCGAAATGTCGCCCGATGGCGAGGCCCCCCCGGCCTCACGGCTCGTACGTAGCCGCCTGCCCGGAAAACGCGGCCCGGCGGATGACGATCCGGGCAACTGCATGTCCTTTGGTTTTGACCATGTCCGTTTTTAACCGATCCTGAAGGAAGGAAGTCAAGATGAATTACCGCCGCTTCGGCAAGCTGGATTGGGAATCGTCCATTTTGGGGTTCGGGGCCATGCGCCTGCCGGTGATCGACAACGACCAGTCGAAAATCAACGAGCCGGAGGCCATAGCCATGATCCGCCGGTCAATCGACCGCGGCGTCAACTATGTCGATACGGCCTACCCCTATCACGCCACCCGGAGCGAACCCCTGGTCGGGCGCGCCCTGGAGGACGGCTATCGCCAAAAGGTCAGACTGGCCACCAAACTGCCGCCCTGGTTCGTCAACACGCCCGCGGATTTCGACAAATACTTGAACCTGCAGCTCGAACGGCTGCAAACCGACCACATCGACTTCTATCTGCTCCACGGAATGAACAAGGACTTCTGGCCGAAGTTTCGGGACATGGACGTTCTGACCTGGGCCGAAGGGGCCATGGCCGACGGAAGGATCGGACACCTGGGCTTCTCCTTCCATGACGACCTCGATGTGTTCAAGGAGATCGTGGACGCCTTTGACTGGACCTTCTGCCAGATTCAGTACAATTTCATGGACGTGGACTATCAGGCCGGGACCAGGGGGCTGCGCTACGCGGCCGACAAGGGCCTGGCCGTGGTGGTCATGGAGCCGTTGCGCGGCGGGCTGATCGTCAAGGAGCCGCCCGAACGGGCCGCCCAACTGTGGGGCTCGGCTTCCCGCCGGCGCTCCCTGGCCGAATGGGCCCTGTTCTGGGTCTGGAACCACCCGGAAGTGACCGTGGCCCTGAGCGGCATGACCGCCCCCATCCAGGTCGAGGAAAACCTGGACAGCGCGGACCGCTTCCAGCCAGGGGACATAAGCGCCGAAGACCTGGCCCTGATCGACCAGGTCCGCGACGTGTACCGGGAACTGAGCCCCATTCCCTGCACCAACTGCCAGTACTGCCTGCCCTGCCCGAACGGGGTGAGCATCCCCCGCTGCCTGGAGTTGTACAATCAGGCCATCATGTACGGCGATCCCCGTCAGGCCCGTTTCCTGTACCGATCCATGCCCCCGGACCGCCAGGGCGACAACTGCGTGGCCTGCGGGGAATGCCAGGAACACTGCCCCCAGGAAATCCCCATTCCCGACTGGCTGGTCAAGGTCCACGAATACCTGGGGCCGAGGAAGAAATAGGGGAGAGATTGCGTCGTCGCCATTCGGCGCTTCCTGAGAAACAGATTTTCATCTGCCACCCAGGCTGGTGACGCCGAGTCATCTTTCAGGTGACGGTTCGGGAGGGCGGAAGACCCTCACTCAGCCTTCGCCAAGGCTTCGGCGGACACGCCCGACCCTCTCCCGGCGGGAGAGGGGGCCGGATAGTGCACGTCGTGCTTGTCAAAGCCGCCCTAGGGCCTTTCTCTCCCGCCGGGAAAGGCGACCTTCCGGAAATCGTTGAACTGGCTGGAGCCGAAGCAAAGACTCCCTCGCCCCCCTCCGGGGGAGAGGGCCGGGTGAGGGGGTATTCATTTTCACGGCGGGTTTCCAGGCTCCGGCTTGGGAACCCGGTCCTGGACGCTCCAGCTTCCCTCTTTTCACGTCATGGCGCTGGGTTTCGCCATGGCCGGTCCTTACGGAACAGGGTATTGAAGCAGGGCTTCAAGGCCATGGGGCGTTCCCAAGCAGGCGCTTGGGAACGAGCGGGTTAACGGCACGATAGACAACGCCATTTTCACGTAAACCTACCGCTGTCACGGTAGGACGAACGGTGAATCCTCGCGGGGCGGATCAGCGAAACATAACCCTAAGCCCTCAGGCTCAGGAAACCGGCCGGAATTTGGGCAGACTGAATCCCTCCTCCAGGTCCTCCCAGGCCACTTCCACCGGCATCTCGCAACGGACCGCCTCCGGCGGGCAGCCCACGATGTTGGTCAGGAAACGCGGGCCTTCCTCCAGGGCCACCACGGCCGTGACGTAGGGCAGGTCCGCTTTGAAGCCCGGGTGAAAGGCGTGGTGATAGACGACGAAGGTGTAGACCCGTCCCCGGCCGCCGGAAAGAATCCATTCGGTTTCCCGGGAGTAGCACATGGGGCAGAGGATGGAGGCGGGCCAGCGGACGTGCCCGCAGGACAGGCATTTCTGAAACCGGAGTTCGTGCCGCCGGCAGGCCTCCCAGAAGGGGGCGGTGTCCGAGGTGGGACGGGGCAGCGGTTTTTCGTAGGCCATGGGTTCACCCTCTCCTTATGATGATGCTGGTGTGGGTCTGGAATATGCCGCCGTTGTCGGTGCAGAGCATGATTTCCGGC
>JAHJTB010000468.1 GCA_018830135.1 Pseudomonadota bacterium
GCCCAGGGCGGTTCCGATGGGTACGCCCACGAACATGAGCGCCAGGAAGATCACGGCCAGCAGAAGGACTTCCATCTATCCGGCCGCTTCCTTTTCCAGCTCGGACAGCCTGGTGGCCGCATCCCGGTAGATGCCCCGGAAAACAAAGACCGACAACACGGGCACGCCGATGTAATAAATCCAGACCGGGATGCCCAGGGCGCCGGATATGGCATGAAAAATGGTCAGTTCGTCATAGATGGCCTGGATCATGTACCCGTTGACCAACAGAAACAGCAGGGCACCTAGCAGGGCGCTGATCAGGATGACCGCCTTTTTGAAACTTTGGGGCATGACGTTGTACAAAGTGACCATGCCCAGTTGCCCGCCTCGTTCGAAGGCGATGCCCGACCCCACCACCGTCATCCAGACGAAGAGGTTGATGGTCAACTCCTCCGTGGCGGCAAAGGAAAAATGAAACAGGTACCGGCTGAGCACGTTGATGAAGGCGATGGCTGCCATGATGAAAAGCAGCGCCGCCACGATCAGGTGATCCAGCCGCAGTTTGTCCCGATCCCGATCCATCGGTCTTTCCCGTTGTAAGAGTCGATCAAGAGGCCGAGCCCCCCGGTCCGGCGGTCCGGAGGGCCTCGGGCGCCAGAGGATTTAACGGCCCATGTCTTTTCTGGCCTTGTCGCAGACGTCCTGGCCGATTTTGGGCACCCAGTCCTTGTAGATCGGCTGGGTTGCCTGGATGAAGGCCTGGACCTGGGCTTCGGTCAGAAAACTGACCGTCATGCCTTTGCTTTCCAGGAACTGGACCGGCTGGGGATGTTCCATGGTGAACTTGAACTCGTTCTTGAGGACGCCGATGGACTTTTCACCGTCCAGACCGGCCCGGCACAGGGCGATCTCGAAACGACCGGCCTCCCGGGCCGCGTCCATGATAGCCTTCCGAATGTCCTTGGGGAAGCTGTCCCACTGCTTCTTGTTCCAGTAGAAAATCAGGGGATCGACCAGGTAGTTCCAGAAGGTGGCGTACTTGTGATAGTTGAAAATCTGGACCGGAATCAGCACCCCGACCGGGTTTTCCTGGCCGTCGACCACGCCCTGCTGAAAGGCGGTCACGGCATCCCCCCAGTTCATGTTGACCGGATCGGCCCCCAGCAAACGGAAGGTTTCGACGAACAGGGGATTGCCCACGACCCGGACCCGGAGTCCCTTGAGGTCTTCCGGCTTGGTCACGGGCCGCTTGCTGTTGGTCAACTGCCGAAACCCGTTCTCGGCCCAGGCCAATCCCTTGAGGCCCTTCTTTTCCATGGCCGCAAACACGGCCCGGCCGGCCTGTCCGTTCTCGACCCGGTCCAGGTTTTCAAAGGTGTTGATAAAGAACGGCAGATGAAACACGTTGGCCTCGGGAATGACCGGACCGATGTTGATGGTCGATTCCATGGCGCAGTCGATGACGCCCTTGGCGACCATCTGGGCGGCCTTGAGTTGGGCGCCCTTGAGCAGGGTGCTGGAATAATAGGGTTTGAGGTTGATCTTGCCATGGGTCTTTTCCTTGACCAGCTCAGCGAATTTCGTGGCCCCCATACCCCAGTAAAACGAGGACGGTACGTTCAAGGTCAATTTGTACTCTTTCTTGAACTCGGCGGCCCGGACGGGCGACGCGATCAGGGCCACCGCCAGGACGACCACGAGCCAGACCAGTATGGGTTTGAACCTCATGACCTTTCTGGTTGACATCTCAATCTCCTTTCCTGATTGGGTCTTTTCGGATCACCTCCGGATGATCCGGATACCGGACCCGCGCCGGGGCGGGTTCGAAATCGTTGCCCGGTATGCAAAGGCGGACGAAACATGGGTCGGCCGGACCCTGATACAGCAGTAAAAGTATAAGTCATGCCCCGCGGCCTGTCAAACGCTTGAGGTGCTTGATGCGATTCGTATTTTCGGGGCATGGCCCCCCTGGGTCCGGGAAAGGGGTCAGGGTTGGCGATGAGTTTGGGGGCTCTCGAACCAGGGCGGTTTTTCACGCCGCAATTGCCGAGAGGTTACGCCGACCCCCTTGAAAAGCCTTGACATTTCCTTCGGGTTGCATTAGACCAAAAAATCGAACGATCGTTATAAAATTTATTTGGCCGGACTTGCCTTTTACGGCTCCGAAACCATCCAGGCGGCTTCCAGACACCCCGGCCTCGGACCCCCGGATGAGGTCGTTCCGGCTTTCCGGATTGGGAAAGGTAAGGTTATGTTCGAGGAAATCCAGCGTACGAAATTCAGACTGATGGACGAAGGCCGCCCCGAGGCGGTGGAAAAGCAACATGCCTCCGGCAAGCTGACGGCCCGGGAACGGATCGGTCTGCTGTGCGATCCCGGCACCTTCGTGGAGTACGGCATGCTGGCCACGCCTCCGGAGGCGGAGACCGAGGCCATGCGCGGGCTGGAGGCCCCGGCGGACGGCGTGGTCGGAGGCATCGCCAAGATCGACGGCCGTCCGGTGGCGGTATCCTGTTCGGATTACACGGTTCTGGGTGGTTCCAGCGGCACGGTCGGGATGGAAAAAGGCTACCGGCTGATGGAACTGGCACTCAAGCATGGTTTTCCCAACGTCATAATGGGTGACGGCGGCGGGCATCGTATTCAGGAGGGTCTGGACGGCCGGCATTTTGCCAGCGGCGGCGCCCGGGATATTTTCAACATCCAGGCCCGGGCCTCGGGCTGGACGCCCATGGTTTCGGCCATGATGGGGCCGGGTTTCGCCGGGCCGGCCAATTTCGCGGCCCAGTGCGATTTCGTGCCCATGGTCAAAGGGGCAGCCACGATGGGGATCGCCGGGCCCGAAATCGTCAAGGGGGCCATCGGCCGGGAGATCACCAAGGAGGAACTGGGAGGTTCCAAGTTTCACTGTGAAGTCACGGGCATGGCCGACATGGAGCTGAAGTCTGACCAGGACTGTATCGCGGCGGTCAAGCGGTTCCTGTCCTATTTCCCCACGAATGCCGGGCAAAACCCACCGGTGGTCCAGACCGGGGACCCTCCCGATCGCCGCGACGAACGCTTGCTGGCGGCCGTGCCGCGCAACCGGAAAGAGCCCTACGACATGCGAGCGATCATCGAATGCATCGCCGACCAGGGCAGTACGTTTGAGACCAAACCCAAGTTCGCCCGGAACATGCTGACCATTCTGGCCCGCATGGACGGCCGGCCGGTCGGGTTTGTCGCCAATCAGCCCTCGTACATGGCCGGCGTGATCGACACCAAGGCCGTGGACAAGGCGGCCCGCTTCATCAGTTTGTGCGACGCCTTCAACCTGCCCTTGATCTTCATGATCGACACGCCCGGATTTTTGCCAGGCCCGGCATCGGAGCGTCAAGGGCTGGTCCGCCACAGCGGCAAACTGCTTTTCGAACTGGGTTCGGCCTCGGTGACCAAGATCGCGGTCGTGACCCGCAAGGCATATGGTCTGGGCTATTTCGCCATGTGCGGCGGCCGCAGCTTCAACGCGGCCTATTCGGTGGGCTGGCCCACCTCCGAGTACTGCGCCATGGGCATGGAAGGCGCGGTCAACATCGTGTACCGGCGCATAATCGAATCCGATCCGGACCCGGAGCGCAAGCGTCAGGAACTGATGGACCACTTCCGGTCCCGGATCAACTCCCTGTCCGGGGCCTCGGGCTTCGGCATCGACGACATCATCGATCCCCGGGACACCCGTCGTCTGATCAACCAGATCATCGACACCGTGGGGCTGGAACGGCGCGAGTTCATGCCGCCGAAAAAGCACGGCATCGTGCCCATCTGATCGGCTTGTCGTCGGCGGCCCGTCCGGCTCTCCGGACCCGTTCGACGCCGAGCCCCTTTGCGTAATGGAAAAAGCGAGGTTACCGTTATGGTCATGAAGGAAAAAGTCGAGGAGCTCGCCCGAATCCGGGCCGCTACTCTGGACGAGGCCCGGCCTCGGGCGGTCGAGAGCCAGAAAGCCCTGGGTAAACTCACGGCCCGGGCCCGCAACGACCTGCTGTTCGATCCCGGCACCTTCCTCGAATACGGGCAGCTGGCCGAGGCCTCGAACGTACCGGACAAGGAAACGCCCGCGGACGGCGTAATCATCGGCGTCGGCCTGATCGACGGCCGGCCGGCGGCCGTGATCAATTACGACTTCACCGTTCTGGGCGGCTCCCAGGGAAACCTGAACCACGCCAAGACCGATCAC
>JAHJTB010000009.1 GCA_018830135.1 Pseudomonadota bacterium
ACCAGCATGATGTTCATGATGCCGATCCCGCCCACCAACAGACTGACCGCGGCCACGGCCCCCAGCAGGGTCGTCAGGACCTTGGTCGTCGACTGGAGGGTCTCCGCGATTTCGGCCATGTCGCGCACCGTGAAATCGTCGTTTTCACTCGCGGCGATGTGGCGGCGCTGCCGCAGCAGGCTCTCGACCTGCGCTTGCACCGTCTGGGTCGAGGCGCCCTCCTGGACCGATATCTGAATCATGTTGATGTCCTCTATCCGCCCGGTCATCCGCCTTTGCAGGGTGCGAAGCGGAACAAAAACCGCGTCGTCCTGATCGTTGCCCATGCCCGTCGAGCCCTTGCTCGACAGAAGGCCGATGACCTGGTAGGTGGTCTTGTCCAGTCGAACTCTCTGGCCGATGGGACTTCCCGCCCCGAACAGCTCCTTGTACACGGTCGTCCCGATAATGCAGACGGCCTTTCCGGAGCGGAGTTCGCCCTCGGTGAACGATCGTCCTTCCTTCAGGGGCCAGTCGCGGATTTTGAAATAGTCGTTCTCCGTGCCGGTGACCGAGGTGGACCGGTTGCTGTTGCTGAAAATGATCGTCGCGGCCTTGGAATCGATCGGGGCCACGGCCGAAAGAAAGGGAATCTCCCGCCTGACGGCTTCCAGGTCCCGGGGCGTGAAGGGCTTGGCCCCGGACGGCCCGCCGCCTGGCCCCCGGAACTGACCGGGCCGCACCATCAGCAGGTTGCTGCCCAGCTTGGATACGTCCTCCTTGACCTTGGCCGTGACACCGCCCCCCACCGTGACCAGGGTGATGACCGAGGCCACCCCGATCACCACGCCCAGGGCGGTCAGAACGGACCGGAGTACGTTACGCCGAATTTCACGAATGGCCAGTAAAAATGCGTTCCAGATCATCCGGCCGCCCCTCCATTGACGTCGACGGCCTCGATCCGGCCGTCCAAAAATCGGACCGTGCGCCGGGCATAGGCGGCCATGGTCTCGTCATGGGTGACCATGACCACGGTCAGCCCCAGGTCCCGGTTCAGGCGAGCGAGCAGTTCCATGATCTCCCGGCTGCGGTGGGAGTCCAGGTTGCCGGTCGGCTCATCGGCCAGAAGCACCGAAGGCCGGGTGACCAGGGCCCGGGCAATGGCCACCCGCTGTTGCTGTCCGCCTGAAAGCTCGGCCGGGCTGTGGTTGGCCCGATCCTCCAACCCGACCAGGGCCAGGGTTCGCGCGGCCGCCTCCCGCCTCTCTCCGGCCCTCAGTCTTCGGTAGATCAAGGGAAGTTCCACGTTTTCCAGGGCCGTTGTCCGATTCATCAGGTTGAAGCCCTGAAAGACGAAGCCCAGGTAGTGCCTGCGAAGAAGCGCCCGCTGGTTCCGGGAAAGCTCCCCCACGGAAAGCCCCCTGAACAGATACCGCCCGCCGGTCGGCGCGTCGAGACATCCCAGGATGTTCATGGCCGTGGACTTGCCCGATCCGCTGGGCCCCATGATGGCCATGAACTCCCCCTCGGCGATGTCCAGGTCCACCTCTTTCAGGGCCCAGACCCGGGCCTGGCCCTGGCCGTAGGTCTTTGAAATCGATTCAAAGGCCATCACCGGTCCGCCGGCGCTCATTTCGTTTCCTGAACCAGTCCGGAAATCAGCGGCTGCCCGGGCGCCACCTCCCCGGAAAGGACCCGGGTCGAAATCCCGTCCGTGGCCCCGGTGGTCACCGGGATGGGAACGAGTCGACCGGCCTGTTCCGTCCAGACCCGAACCAAAGACACGGTCTCCTTTTTTGACTCGGCCGCACGCCGGTTCCCCGGTCCCTGGGGTGGGGGGCCGGGCAGCAGCCGGGACAGGAAGCTCCGCTTTGGGGTTTCTTCGGCCGGTGCTTCAGCTTCCGGTTCGGCGGGCGTGAAGCGCAGGGCGGTATTCGGGACCAGGAGGACGTCCTCGTATCGGTCTACCACCATGTCCGCCGCGGCGGTCATGCCCGGCCGGAGCAACAGGTCGGCATTATCGACCGAAAGCAGACATTCGTAGGTGATTACGCCGTCGTTGTCCTGGGGGGCGTACCGGACCTGTTTGACCCGGGCCGAAAACCGGCGGTCCGGATAGGCATCCACGACAAAAGCAGCCTCCTGCCCGTCACGCACTTTGCCCACGTCAGCCTCATCGACGGCAACGGACAACAGCATTTGCTTGAGGTCTCCGGCCATGGTGAACAACACGGGCGTCTGAAGGGAAGCGGCCACGGTCTGGCCCGGCTCGACCTGCCGGTCCAGAATGGTCCCGCTGATCGGGGCGCGGATGATGGCCTTGGCCAGGTCCGATTCACTGACCTCCAAGGCCGCCCGGGCCTTGATCCGGTTCGCGTCGGCCACGGCGACCTGGGCCCGGCCCTTTTTGTACCGGGCTTCGGCCGTGTCCAGGTCCTGCTTCGAGGGCAGACGGCCCTGACTGAGCTTGTAGGCCCGCTTCAACCGGTCCAGGCTTGTCTTGGCATCATCCACTTCCGCCCGGGCCGATTGAAGTTCGGCCCGGGCCACGGCCAGGGCCGCCTCCGACTGCAGCTTCTGGGCCTCCAGCCGGGCCGTGTCCAGCCGGGCCAGTATCTGGCCCTTTTCAACCGTGTCGTTGAAATCGACATCGATGCTCAGAATCGTCCCGGACACCTCGGTGCCGACATCCACCTGAGTGACCGGCTCCAGGGAGCCCGTGGCCGATACCAGGACCACCAGCCCCCCCCGGGATGCCTCGACCGTGGTGAACCGGTGGACAGGAGCCGCTGTCCGGCCCGGCCGGAAAAACCATGCCGCCGTTGTCACGGCCAATATGAGAATCGCCGACAGGACGACGGTCCGGATTCCGGATCGCCGCTTCCGGCCTAGCCCCAAAACCGCTTCCATGTTGGCCGCGGCGCCGTTCGATTCGATCATGTTCGGTCCATATCTCCCTTAAACCCGGATTTTGCGGTTGGCGCCTGCCGCGGCGAAAAATTGATCCAACTTCGCGTTTCTCCATGTATTTCGACGTCTCGCTACGAACCCAACCGCATAACTCGGGTTAAAAAGCGTCCGGCTGGCCGGTGCCGACTCAGCCGGTACGATCTCGATATATTATTTCCTCCCCGGCGGGCCGCGGAGGAAACACCCTAAACGGGCGGATTAGAACCCGCCTCCACCTCCCGGACCGCCGCCGCTCCGGCTTCCCTGCCCCGAAGGCCATCTCGGAGGCCGGCTTTCCTGATCCTCGGCCTTCATCTTCTCGTATTCCGCCTTTTGGTCCTCGGTCAGCACCTCATTGAACCGTTTGTCCGTATCCTTCAAAACCCGACGTATTTCCGAACGCATCTGCCTGGCGTCTTCCTCCCGGTCCCAGCCCTCGAAATTCTTGCGGAGGTCATCCATCTGCTTCCGTTCCCCTTCGAGGATGCTCCGGACCTTGCCCTCCTCCTCCGGGGACAGATTCAGGCGCTCCTTCATCCGGTTCACTCTCTGGTCCACGCTCTCCGGCCCGCCGCCTTGGGCCGCCGGGCCACCCTGGCGGGGATGACCGTCTCCACCTCCGAAGGACCGAGGGCCGCCTCCCCTCGGCGGACCGCCGCAGGCAGTCATGAATACCAGCGCCAGCATCGGAATCATCAATTTATGGATCATCACAACCTCCAGAATGTCCCGTATGGGTCGATCGGCCGGAAACGTATGTCCCCGAGACCGTTCTTCACGGGCCGAAATATAAAAAATATCCGCCCGATATTAAATTAAGTCGTATTTTTTGATGATTTGGTTACAGGGAGGTCTCAAGGGGAGGCGTCAACCGAACGGACGAGATTGAAACAGGGACAGCAGGCTTTTTTTCTCATCACGGTCCAAACAGTCCCGCGGCGTTTCGAGCGGACGTACTCGTCCGCGAAGGGCTTCGAGACGACGCCGTTCTTCGGCGCGCCTTTCCGCCGCGCGTCTTTCCGACGCGCGGCGCTCCGTCTTTCTTCGCGAATCGTCGCGATCCCGCGGAAATATCGCCCCCCCAGGAACCGAACGACCGTTTTCCCGACGGTCGCGGCGGCGGCGCTCCAGGCCCCGTCGTTCCTCGTCCCTTCGATCGGTATGCCGCCGGTCGCCGATCCTCCTTTCCGGCATCTCGTTTTTCCTGAAATCGGGTTGGCTTTTCATGTTTTGTCCCACTCATGCGGGCCCCGGTCCGTAGACCGGGGCCCGCGGCCCGGAGGGCCGGATGTTAGAAGCTCAGTTCCAGCGTGTGATCCAGGTGGTAGGAATTGCCGACGTCCAGGTTGTTGCTGCCCAGTTTGAACCAGTCCCCGGCCCAGAAATAGCCGAAATGGGCCTGGTAGGTCAGGTTGTCCATGATCTTGTAGCTCAACCCCAGGTCGAATTCCTGCCCGTAGTCCAGGGACTGGTCGGCATAGGCATGGTAGTACCCATCAAGGCCGAACCAGGTCGAGGCTTTCTCGATCCGGCGGATGTACCCGTACGCCGCGTGAAGGATCAAATCCTCGGTCAGGCTGTGATCGACCCAGGCCGACCACATCCAGTAGTTGTTCTGTCCCAGAAGGCTGTAATCGGTGTAGTCGCTGAAGGCGGCGTAGAGCGGCTTGAAGTCCGCCCCGCTACTGCCCAGATTGGTCGCGCCCATCAGATAGGAATGATCCGTATCGTCGTTGGGGTTGGAATCACCTTCATGATAGGCGAAGAGCAGGCCGGCTGTTCCCGGACCGTACCGATACTGGGCGTCGAAGTAGTAGGCCACGCCTTTCAGGTCCATGTCTTTTAGTTCGAGGTTGGCGCCCGCCGGGGCCACGCCGAGCGTGCCCGAATACAGTGAATTGACGCCGGCCATGATCTGGGCCGCGGCATCCTTGTCGACCTTGGAGTACTCCCGGGTCCCGGTGAAGTAGTTCACGTCGCCGTTGAGTTCCAAGGGGCCAAAGTTCATGCGAAGGGCCGGACGGACCTCCCATATGGTTTCCCGGTGTCTTGACAGGGACCTGGCGTTCAGGAAGGCGTAGCGCCAGGCCGCCGCCGCCGGGCCGCCGGCCGGGAGCACGCCGCCGGACGCCGCGAAGAAGGCGTTGAACTGCGTCGCGAAATCATTGGGCAGGGTGCTTCGGGACTGCGTGGCCTCCTGCTTGATGTAGCTCACCTGCACCAGGAGGCCGCCGTTGGCCCATTTATATATCGGCAGGATGGTCCAGGCATCCACGTCCAGGTTGGACTGGTCCCGATAAGCGAGATAGGCGTTGGCCGGATTGTTGGTCAGCCGACCCGCGTTGGCCGGGTAGGCCGTCCCGGCCTGGCTCGAGAAGCGTCCGTTGCCTTCGGCGATCCGGTCCCAGACTCCGACCACGGTCAGGCTGCCGTTGACCGGTACGGTCCACTTGATCCGATCGGCGTCCCGCCGGCTGTTGCCCCAGTACCGGTCCGCCCCCACCGGCGAAGCGCCGGCCCCCAGGACCTGAAGACCCGAGACGCCGCCGTCCATCCGGCCGATGTCGAAGACGCCGTACCCGCTCTTGATGGTCATCCAGACCTTGTTGAATTCAGGATCGGAAGCACCGGAGCCGGCGTCGGTCCCGCCCCAGCTCTTCTGCGACGTGTTGCTGCCCCACATCATTTCCTTGAGGGCGTTGAGCTGGACGTTCAAGGCCAGATACTCCGAGGGCATGAACTTCATGTTGATCTCCAGGGAGTGATCCACATAAGCGTCCGTGCTGCTGTCCGAACTCGTCCGAACGCCGGCCGCAACACCGCCGGCCGTGTACGATCCCGGGACCCGCTGATCGATGAACTTGACCGTCCCGTCGTCCAGCCTGACCCAGGCGCCGACCACGGCCGCCGGATTGCTCGGCGTCGCCGTCCCCACCGCGGTCCCCAACATGTCCGTGGGCGCGATGATCGTACCCGCCGGGAACAAGGTCTCCCGGCCACCGTCCCATGTGGGGCTCAAATCGTTGTTACTGTCGTAAAATCCTCTGACCGTGTACTTGCCGGAAAAGGTGAACCTGGTTTCCGCCAGGGCCGGACCGGCCGTGACGGCAAGAAAACACGCGCACAAGGCAAATGCTACCACTACTCTTTTCACGAACCATTCCTCCATATAGGTTGATCAAAATAATCATTCAGCAGCAACAGGATAGTTGGTTTTACCCATCACCTCCTCTCGATATTTATGGATAGGAAATGCTTCTTTAAGGATTGTCCGACTACCCCTGTTTTAACGGATCATGCGCGGATGATGCCATATCGGCTCACCGTTATAATCCGTTTGTCCTGTCTATTATGTCGAGGTGATTATCGAAATGGTTACGTGGATAATAATAATTAAAACCACAAAATAACTTGGATAAAATAAAAAAAATGGGTCGGCAAACGAACCGGATAATCGTTTGGCCGACCCATGGCGCCGCCGATTGCCGGAGGGAAATCAGGCGAAGAGATTCACCTGCTTGTCCGGCCTGAAGTTGAACATGGACTGATCCTCCTCCGATTCGGAGTCGGACTGTTCCAGCAGCGCGAGGAGCTGTTCCTGAATGGCCGACTGGTAGGTTCCCAGACCGCTGGGATTCGTCAGGGCCGAGTTGCTCTCGCTGGCCTGCATGTCGGCGGGATTCATGGATTCATGGCGGTTTTTAAAGGCGGTCCTCAATTCCTCCAGGGTGACCAGGCCGTCACCGTCGGCGTCGTCCTTGGCGAACTGTTCCGCGTCGATCCCGGCCTCCTCCAGGGTCAGCGCGCCGTCTCCGTCCTGGTCGCGCTCGGCGATGATGTTGGCCGTGATTTCCTCGAGTTTCTTTTCCCAGTCCTCCTGATCCGGCGGCGGCGGGGGGGCCCCCTGGCGGGTGCCGTAGGTGCCGCTCATGCCGGTCGTCTGACTTCCGATGCTTCCGACGTTCATGTTTTCCTCCTGAATAATTGATGGGTCATACCAGGTTCACAAAACGCTCGCCCTTCAACAATCCTGCTCATGATGTTTGACGGCGTCGGATATTCATCGGGCAAATTGCATGCCAAATTTCGGTCATGTTTTTTAAAGGAAACTTGATCGTTTTTATATTATAATACCCCATATTTTATAAAGCATGAATCAATTCGTGACCGGGCGGAAAAAATTGCTCGTTGGTCAGCCGGAACGAAAAAATCGCACAGGCTGTCCTTGCCCGCACGATTCATGAATGGTCCGGAAAAACAGCCTGCTGGGTCAACCGCTGGTTCCCAGGCTCTGGCTTGACAACCGGCTAAACCAGATCGACCCCTGGCGCCCGCGATCCGTCACGGGCATACGCAACCGGCCTCCTTGTCGTCCCGCCTGGTATCAATCCAGAAATTCTTCTATCCCGTTCGAATCCTCCGGCGGCAGCAGGCCGACGTACAAGGAAGTCACGGACGTGTTCGAATGCCCCATCTGGTTCATGACGAACTGCAAGTCGCTCGTCCTGGCCAGCAGATAGGTGGCATAGGAATGGCGGGCGCTGTGTATGGTGTACTTGCCGTCCAGACCCATCGTTTCGAGAGCCCGCTTGAAGCTGTAGGCCAGAGCCCCGGTGCTGAAAGGTCCGCCGTGGGGACTTTCGAAGACAAAGTCGTCTCCATCGATATCCCGTCTCCAGGAACGACGCTTCCAGTCCTGATACTTGTGAATATGGTCCGTGATGTTTCGTCCCAGGTAGACCGAGCGCGATTTGCGTTCGTGACGCACCCGGATGTTGGGATGCGTGTCGGCCAGAAAAAGGTCCTTGTTTTTCAGTGCAGCCATTTCACTGACCCGGAGCCCGCTGGCCAGGGCCAGGTGGACCAGGAGGCACCTCGTGATCCAGGTCTTGCGACCCGACCACAAGTCCGCCTCGGCCCGTTTCCGACAGGTCTTGAGCAGGCGGTCCGCCTGTCGCGGCGCCAGACATTTGAAACCGCTCTGCCCCTGGTTCGTCATGTTCCGAAGATGCGGTTGGGCGATCATTTGTCGGGCCTCGGTCCAAACGGAGGGGGACCGTCCGGTCTGTCAGGACCGCCTTCCGGTCCACGCGGCCCCCCTTTCCGAAATGGCGGCGGCGGCGGCGGCGGACGCATGAAGGGCCAGTTCCCGAACTTTTCGACCAGTTTCTTTTGCTGGTCCGGCGTGAGGACCCCGTTTAGCCGGGCCACGGTCTCCTGGCTGATCTTTTCCAGCCGTGGATGGGTTTCAGTAAATACTTCGTGAATTCTATTGAAGTTTTCTTCTATTAACGACTGGACCTTCTGCTTCTGCTCCTCCGATAGTTCAAGGGTTTCGGCCAGGCGCGTTATCATCAACTCGGCCATAAACGGCCCCTTGTCCATCCGGATTCGTTCCAACCTCGATATGACCTTATGCTGGTAATAGATTCGGTCGGACAAGGCCCCGATGACCCCGCCCAGGACGAAGACCACCAGAAGACCGGCCCACATTTTCCCTTTGTTCATTTCCGGTGCTCCTTACATTTCATGACCACAGAATATGCTCCACCGGCAACACTTGCAGCACGCCTTCGAAAACCAGACGGGCCGTTTCACCGAAAACGTCCGGGCTGAACTGCGTGACGTAGATCAGGAGAAAGACGGCGATCAATGCCCCGGCCCCGGCGAAGCGGAACAACAGTCCGGCAAACGCATTCGCGCCGTTGTTTTCGATGGGGATGATCGTCTTTCGGGCCGCCGCGATCCGGACGTCTTTCATGACCCGGCGCCGCCACGCCTCCGACAGGGCCGGTTCCTCCGGTCTCCGGGAGGCGGCGGTGGCCAGCTTTTGCATCACCCGTTCCAGGGCCGCTTGATCTCGCTTTTTCATCTCAGGTCCTCATCTCCATGGTTTTGGAAATGATTTGGCGAAGTTTTCTTTTTCCCCGATAACATCTTACCTTGATGTTGGCCGAAGACCATCCCAGCAGCTCGGCCGCTTCGGCCACCGAGTAGCCTTCCAGATAGGTCAGGCTGATCGCCAGCCGGTCTCCGGCCGACAGATACCCGAAAGCCCAGTCCAACAGTTCCCGCGCCTCGAATTGATCGACGGCCGCCTGATCGTTGGGTCCGTCCGCCTGGTTCAGGGCCAGGTTTTCCAGAAAGGATTCCTGCCTTTCAGACAGGGCGCTGACCGGGTCTTCCCGGTTCTGATACTGCCCTCTCCAGTAATCGTAGCAGGCCCGGACGGCAATCCTGGACAGCCAGTGCCGGAAGGGACTGGTCCCCTTGAATCCGGGCAGGGACTTGAAGGCCCGGATGAAGACGTCGTGAACCACCTCCTCCAGGTCGGCCCGGGGGACCTTGGTCACCACGATCCTCACCGCGAAGGACTCGTACCGCACGATCAGGTCCTCGAAGGCATCGACCTCTCCGCCCAGGACCCGGCGGATGATTTCCTCGTCCTGCCGCTCTGCGTCGCCGGCATGTTCGTTCGGCGGTTGTTTCAACTCGATCTCGTTTTTCGGCCGGTCCGTCGACAACACCGGGAAGCGAACCGGAGACTCGGGGGCGACTTTCCCCGTTCCGGTTGTCGGCCACGGGTCCACCCGGGAATGTTCTTGCGCGAATCGGGCCATAACCAACATCTGCCGAGCAGACCGCCGTCCTCCCTTTGAACTGGTGGGCGATTCCCCTCCGGACGAACCAGACTCCCGTCTGGGCGGGTCTTTCACCACTTGCTCAGTTAGTCGGGGCCCGGCAGAGATCGGTTACACTTTTTTGCCATGTTTTTTTATCCGGCCGAACCCGATGACGTATGACCCGGTTGTCTGGAGGCCAGATTCGCCCGGACGAACAGCCAGGGCGCGCCGAACCCGCCCCAGAGGCCGACGAGGAGGTAGCGGAAAAATCGAAAGAGGGACTCCGGCCGAAGTCCGGCCAGGACGATTTTCAAGCCGATGTAGATGACCGTCATGACGACCAGGCCCAGGACCAGGCGCAGGGCCCGCTTGAACCATGGCCCGCCTTCCAGAAAGCCGACCCAGCGTCTTTCCAGGGCGAACCCCAGGCTCATGCCCATGAGAGCCGCGCCGGTGGCCACGCCGTACCGGCCCTCGCCGGGGTAGGCCAGAATCATGAGCCCCGGCGCGATGACCGAGGCTAACAACTGGTAACGAATGCCTTTTTCCGCAAACCAGGCCTCGACCCGAGGGGCCAGCCCGATGTATGCGGCCAGCAGGGCGGCGCCGATCAAATAACCGCCCAGCAGGTCGGTCGGAAAATGAACGCCCAGATAAATCCGGGACAAGGGAATGAGCAGGACCAACAAAACCGCCGCGACCCAGGCCCAGGGACGCCGCAGGCGCCAGGCCAGATAGCCCCAGACGACCGCGGCCCCCTGAGTGTGTCCGCTGGGAAAGCCGAATCCGGACTCCATGACGATGGGCCGGACCCGGGCGTCATACTGGAATGGCCGGGGCTGGGCGAAAATTTCCTTGACCACGGCATTGACGTAGGCCGAAGCCAGGAAAAGCACGGTCAGCCGGACCCCGGTCCGACGGTCGAAACACCAGTAGATCAGGGGCAGCAGGATCAGGAAGAACGGCTCGTCGCCCATGAAGGTGACAAGCTTGAAGGGCAGGTCCAGCGCCGGGCTGAACCGTTGAAACCAGAGTACGACATCCACGCCCCAGTCGTATGCGCCGGTCATGGCGTCACCTCCGTTCTGATCGGACTATGCCATAAGCCCCGTCTTTTGAACAAGCATCCCTTTTCGCCCTCGTCCTCCGGCCCTTCACAAGCGCCCGGGCCTGTGTCACAATGCGCCCAATTCACATCGAGTCGGTCCGGACTTCCGGCTCACGGGGAGGCATTCATGAACGTCCTGATCGAAAAAAAAGGACCGGTATTCACCATCATCATCAACCGCCCGCAAGTGCGCAACGCCGTGGACGGTCCCACGGCGGCCGAACTGGCCGAAGCCTTCAGGGCCTTCGAGGCGGACCGGCAGGCCAAGGTCGGCGTTCTGACCGGGGCCAAGGGCTGTTTCTGCGCCGGCGCGGACCTGAAAGCCGTTTCCAGCGGGGATCGGGCCCACCGCATGGCCGAAGGGGGAGACGGCCCGATGGGTCCTTCACGGATGTGGCCGAGCAAGCCGGTCATCGCGGCCGTGGCCGGGTATGCCGTGGCCGGCGGGCTCGAACTGGCCCTGCTCTGCGACATGCGGGTCGTGGAGCAGGACGCCGTATTCGGAGTCTTCTGCCGGCGCTGGGGCGTGCCCCTGATCGACGGCGGCACGGTCCGGCTGCCCCGGCTGATCGGCCTGTCCAACGCCCTGGATATGATCCTGACCGGACGGCCGGTGGGCGCGGAGGAGGCCAGGGCCATGGGCCTGGCCAACCGGGTCGTCGAGACGGGCGCCTCCCGGGCCGAAGCGGAAAAGCTGGCCGAACAGATAGCCGCCTTTCCCGAGCGCTGCATGCTCAGCGACCGCCGCTCGGTTTACGAGGGCCTGGACCTGCCTTTCGAACAGGCCATGCGCAACGAATTCCGCCTGGGCCGGCGGACCGTGGAGAGTGGGGAGACCGCCAGCGGGGCCGGGCGTTTCGTGTCCGGGGTCGGCCGCCACGGCGCCTTCGGCGAGTGAGGGCCGAAGGCGCCGCGAGGTTGGCGCTTCAGGAATTGAACAAGGCCTGGATGCCGGCCCGGTAGGGTTCGCGAGCCAGGCCCTTTTCCGTAATGATGGCCGTGATCAAGGCGTGAGGCGTGACGTCGAAGGCCGGGTACAGGACCTCGACGCCTTCGGGCGTGATCCGGCGGCCGCGCACGTGGGTGATTTCCCGGGCCGGCCGTTCCTCGATCGGAATGTCGTCGCCGG
>JAHJTB010000469.1 GCA_018830135.1 Pseudomonadota bacterium
ACCAGCATGCCCTGGATCAGGGGGCTGAGGCCCATGAGGGGCTCGTCAAGGAACAGCAGCTTGGGCTGGGCCATGAGGGCCCGGCCGATGGCCAGCATCTGCTGTTCGCCCCCGGACAGATAGCCGGCCTTGGACTTGCGCCGCGATTTGAGCGCCGGGAAATAGCCGTACACCCGTTCGATCAGGGCGCTGATCCTTTTGCGGTCGCTCTTGGGCAGTGAAGCGGCCAGCAGGTTTTCCTCCGGGTTGAGGTGCTCGAAGACCCGGCGGCCTTCGAGCACCTGGGCGATACCCATGCGCACCCGGACGGGCGGGGAGATGCTGCCCAGATTCCGCCCCTGATAGAGGACCTCGCCCCGGGTCACCTCCCCCCTTTCCGGTTTGAGCAGACCGCTGACAGACTTGAGCGTCGTGCTCTTGCCCGCGCCGTTGGCCCCTAAAAGGGCCACGGTCTTTCCCTGGGGGACCTCGAGCGAAAGGCCTTTGATGGCCAGGAAGACTTTGTCGTAGATGACCTCGACGGCCTTAAGCTCGAGCAGGGCCATGTCTTATTTTCCTTCGGCCTTGAACTTGGCCGCGCTTTCCTTGGCCACGGCCAGGACTTCCGGCCGGAACCGGCTGGAAAACCAACCGGTGATGGGCACGAACTGCTTGCCGTCCCATTTGGCCAGCCGGCAGCCGCCGCCGCCCTCGTGGTCCTGGGGGCTGGTCGTGATCGGCGCGGTCATGCCTCCGCAGTTGAAATCCTTGAACATTTCGAAAGCCCGGCGGACCTTGTCCGAGTCGAGCGGTTCGCCAAAGTTCTCCACGGCGAGCCGGACCACCTCAGGAGTAAGCATGGACAGACCGACAGCTACGTTGTACAGGGTCGAGCCCACGAATTTCGGGTCGCCCTTGCTTTTTCCCTTGGCATAGACTTCGGTCAGGATTTCCTGAATGATGGGGTAATCCCGGCCGGGAGCCACGCCTTCCACCCGGACGACCCCCTTGGCCCGGTCCGGACCCACGAGTTGCATGCCCGGTTCCAGCAGCCAGTCGCACGAAGTGATCCGGTCGACGGGAATGCCGTTGCGAATGGCCTCCTTGACCGAAACCGACTGGCCGATCCCCGCGCTCCACAGGATCACCCAGTCCGGACCGAAGCGGCGAACCTGGGTCCAAAGAGCCGCCTGCTCGTTACCCGGGGGCGGATAGCCGAAAACGCCCAACTCGAAACCCAGCTTCTCCTTGAGCCGATTGACGACCGGCAAAACCTCGCGGCCGAAAGGCGTGTCGATGTGGATGAAGGCGATCTTTTTGCCCTTCAGGTTTTCCTTTTCCTGCATGTAGATATACTCCACGATGGCGGCCGACTTGGACCAGTACGTGGCACCCATCGGAAAGACCCAGGGGAAGACTTCGCCTAGCATGGCGTCCCCTCGACCATGCATCGGGGTGAGCAACACGACCTTGTCCTTCATGCAGCGCGTGAGAATGGCGTGGGCCACGGGTGTGCTGAAGGTGTCGATCACCATTGCGCCCTTCTTTTTCATCTGCTCGTACAGCTCGATCCCCCGCTGGGGCTCGTTGGCGTGATCGGCGATCAGATTCTCGATCCGATAGCCCTTGACGCCTCCCCGGTCGTTGATCAGAGTGAAGTAGTCCTTGATGCCCTGCTCCCAGATGCGGGACAAAAACGTGTAAATCTTGGTGAAGTCCATGGGACTGCCGACGTAAAACACCTTGTCTTCGGCCAGGGCCGGCCGGGGCCCCATGGCCAACCCGGTGATCAGAAGGGCCGCAATCAGAAAAACCCAAACCTTTTTCATGCTCGCCTCTCCTTTCCCCTGCCGGCGGTCGGTCGCCTCAGGGTGATTGAATAATCCTGGTGGTCGATGCGTATCTCTTGCGCCATGCCGCTTCCAAATGTATGCCCTTACCTCCCTTCACCCCCAGTTCTTGCTCCCGCGGCCGCGGCCCTCGCCGCCGGCCGGCCCCCATCAAACCTGTCGCTTCATGTACCCAAAGGGCCAGACCAGGAAATAATTCCTGACGTTGAAATAGATTTTGGCCAGACCCAGGGGTTCGACCAGGAGAAAAACCACGATCAGCCCACCGTAGGTCATGAGTTGGATGTTGGTCAGCCAGGCCACCGGCAGGTTGAAACCCAGGCCCCCGGAGGTCCAACTCAGCAGGTTGTTGATGATGCTCGGGGCCAGCAGGATGAAGCCCGCCCCCATGAAGCTGCCGACGATGTTGCCCAGTCCCCCGATGATGACCATGGCGAGGACCTGGATCGAAACGTCTATGCTGAACTGCTCGACCGTCACCGCCCGGTAATAGGTAAAGGCAAGCACCGCCCCGGTCACGCCCCCTAAAAACGAGCTGACCCAGAAGGCCATGGTCTTGTAGTGAAAGGTGTTGATCCCGATCATCTCGGCCGCGTAGTCCTTCTCCCGAAGCGCCACCAGGGCCCGTCCGAAAGCGGTTCGCTGCAGGTTGATCATAAAGACCGTGACCAGCAGACACCAGGCCAGGGCCACGTAATAGGCCCCTGCGTCGGACGTGACGGCCAAACCCAGGACCTTGATGACCGGGGCCTGTACGGTCGAGGCGTGCCCGCCGCCGATGGCCGGGACGTGGACGATGATCCACTGGACCAGGAACTGAAGGGCCAGGGTGCTGACCGCCAGGTACAGGCCCTTGACCCGCAGAGCAGCCGCGCCGAACACCAGTCCGATCATCGCGCTGCCCAGGCCGGCCCCTAAAAGGGCCAGCTCCAGGGGCAGACCCGCGTTGCCCAAGTGAACGGCCGTGTACGCGCCGATGGCCATGACCGCCGCGTAGCCCAGGTGAATCTGTCCGGCCCAGCCCATCAACAGATTCAGGCTCAAGGCGGCCGTGCTCCAGATGATCCAGGGCAGAATGTACCCGGAGAGGTAGAGCTTGGATATCCAGAGCGGGGCGCTAAGGACCAGCACCAGCACCAAGCCGACCTGAAAACGGTCGAAGGGAAAGTTCAGCACGCGCCGTTCGGTCTCGTACCGGGTGTGGTGGATGCCAGCCAGGCGATAAAACATAAACTCAGACCCTTTCGATGATTTCCTTGCCGAACAACCCGTACGGCCGGATGAGAATGGTCAGCAGAATAACCAGAACGGCGATGACCTCCTTGCTCGAGCCGACCAGGGGGTCCAGGTAGGCCGAGAGGACGCTTTCCAGGATGCCGACCATGATTCCGGCCACCAAGGCCCCGCCCATACTGTCCAGACCGCCCAGTATGGCCACCGCCACGGCCTTGAGCAGCAGCAGGGACAGCGACCAGTCCACTCCCTGCATCGCGCCCCACATGGCCCCGCCGATACCGGCGATGGCCCCGGCCAGGGCCCAACTCACGCCGATGGCCCGTTCGACGAAAATTCCGACCGACCATGAGGCCACGTAATCGTCCGATACCGCCCTCAGCCTGACCCCCATGCGGGTCTTAAACAGCAAAGCGCAAAGTCCGGCCAGCCCCAGGGCCGCCAACCCACCGAACAGGTAGAATCGGTTGACGAGAACCCGGCCCAGAAACAGGGGGTCCTCGCTGATACCGATCCGGAGCGGCCGGGGATCGATGCCCCAGACGGCCGGAGCCAGGCCCCGAATGAATATCTCGAGGCCCAGAGTCAGCATGATGATCATGATGATCGGCTGGCCGACCATCGGTCGCAGGGCCAAGCGCTCGACGACCAGGCCGAAGAGGTACATCAGCGCCAGACCCATGGGTATGGCCGCCCAGATGGGCGCGCCCACCTGGGCGGCCATGGACCAGACCACGAACGCACCCAACATGACCATGGCCCCCTGGGAAAAGTTGACGACCGAGGACGACTTGTAAATCAGGACGATGCCAATGGCCACCAGAGCGTACATCAGGCCAATCAGGGCGCCGTTGAGGGCCAGCTCGGCCACGAACCAGACATCCATCAGTCCACCTCCTGGATCGACAACGTGCGCCTGATTATCCCCATATCACCTGCCTCGTATGTGATCTGGGCCTCGAAATCAACGAAGGTCGCCCCGCCATACAAAGCATCGATCACCGGTTGATACCGCTCTTCGATCACATTCCTCCGGAGCTTCCGGGTCCGGGTCAGTTCTCCGTCGTCCGGGTCGAACTCCTTGTGCAGGTTGACGAAGCGCCTGATTCGAAGGCCCGGCGGAAGCAGCCCGTTGATTCTGGAAATCCCGGCCTGGATCAGACCGTGGACCTCTTGCTTTTGAGACAGATCGGCATAGGACGTGTAAGGGATGCCCCGGACCTCCGCCCAGTGCCCGACCGCGTCCAGATCGATGCAGACCATGGCCGTTAAAAAGTCGCGCCCTGAGCCGAGCACGGCGGCGTCCTTGAAAAACGGGTCGAATTTGAGCTGGTTCTCGATGAAGTTGGGCACGTACCGTTCCCCCGCGGCCGTGTAAACCACCTCCCCGATCCGGCCCAGGACGACCAGGTGGCCGTCTTCTTCAAAGTAGCCCGCGTCACCCGTGTACAGCCAGCCGTCCCGGATTGCTTTGGCCGTGGCCTCGGGATTATCGTAGTAGCCGACGAAGACGTTGTCCCCGCGGATACATATCTCGCCATCCTCGGTCAGCTTGATCGCCACCCCTGGTAACGGCTTGCCCACCGTATGATACCGGATGTCGTCGTCCTCCATGATCGCTCCCGCGGCCGAGCTTTCCGATAGGCCGTAAAGCTGTTTGAAGTTGATGCCCAAGGCCCGAAAGAACAGAAAAACGTTCTCGCCGACTGCCTCCCCGCCCGTGAAAACGCGCTGGGCATTGGACAGGCCCAGGTGGTCCTTGATCGGTCCCAGAATCATCAGATCACCCAGGGTGTTCAACAACCGGTGCCAGGCGGATGGAGACCTGCCCTGCCCCCTGGCCCGCTGGACATCCATGGCCAGGGATATGAAATAGTTGTAGAGCCATCGCTTCAGAGCCGTCGATTCTTCCATGCGAACCTGGATCGTCGTCAGCATGTTCTCCCAGACCCGGGGCGGCCCGCCAAAATAAGTCGGAGGAATCTCGCGCATGTTCGGCAGCAGGGTTTCCTGCCTTTCCGGGATGTTGACCGTGAAGCACATCGAGATGCCGGCGGTGACCGTGAAGGCAAAGTCGCCGATCCAGGCGATGGGCACGTAGGCCATGGTTTCCTCATGCATCTTGAACGTGCCCGCCGCATACGCGCTCCGGGCGCCGGACAGAAGCTGGCGATGCCTCATCAGCATGCCTTTGGGCAGGCCGGTGGTGCCCGACGAATGCAGGAACACGACCGGATCGTCGCAGGACGGCCCGTCGATCAGGGCCTGCCGCAGTCCCGCCTCCTCCTCAAGGCGTCTCAGGCCCGCAGCCCGCACCTCCCGATAATCCACAAGCCCCGTTGCCTCGTACATCGACAGCCCGCGAGGGTCCTTGAAAATGACGGTTTCCAGGCCGCCGGTCTCTTCCCGCATGTCCAGCAGCTTGTCCACCTGCTCCTGGTCTTCGGCCAGGGCGAAACGGGCCCCGCATTCCTTGAAAACATATGCGATTTCCCGGGGCGTGGCATCCGGAAAAACCGGGGCCGGGAAACCGCCGGCCACGCCGGCCCCCAGCATGCCGAAATAAATCTGGGGGCGCGGGTCCCCCAGGGTCAGCATGGCGTCGCCCGCCCCGAAACCCAGGCTTTCAATTCCCGCGGCAAAGGCCAGGGTTTCGGTCAAATAATCGAGCCAGGTGTACTCGTGCCAGATGCCCAGGTCCTTTTCCCGCATGGCCACCTTGTCGGGCCACTGCGCGGCGTTGCGGGCCAGCAGACCGATGATGGTCGCCGCCTCCGGAAAAGGCGGGTCGATGATTTCGCCGCCGTGAAAAAAGTCCGGCCGGATCGGCTCAGGCATCACTCCTCCTCAAACCGGTATAGGCCTTGACCACGTCCGGGGCCGATACCACCTCCCGAGGAACTCCCTCGGCAATCTTTTCTCCGTAGTTGAGAACCGCCATCCGGTCGCAGATGCCCATGACCACATCGAGCTGGTGCTCGATCATGATCACAGACACTCCCCGCTCGTAATGCACGTCCAGAACGAAGCGGGCCATGTACTCCTTCTCCTCCATGTTCATCCCGGCCATGGGTTCGTCCAGGATCAGCAGCTTGGGCTCGGCCGCCAGGGCCCGGGCCAGTTCGACACGCTTTTGAAGCCCGATGGGCAGTACATCCACCGGGTCAAGGCGGACGCTTTCCAGTTGGAGGAAGTCGATGATGTCCTCGACCACCCGGCGGTGGGCCACCTCCTCCTTCCGGGCCAGCCACCAGTAGAGAGCCGTGCGCAGCGCGCCCGGCCGCATGTAAACGTGACGGCCCAGAAGGATGTTGTCCAGCACGCTCATGCCTCGGAACAGGGCGATATTTTGAAAGGTGCGCACGATCCGCAATGATGTGACCCGGTGCGGCCGAATGCCGGTGATATCTCGCCCCTCGAACTCGACCCGGCCGCGCTGGGGCGGATAAAATCCGGTGATGACGTTGACCAGCGTGGTCTTGCCGCTGCCGTTGGGGCCGACCAGTCCAAAAATCTCGCCCCGCATGATCCGCATCGACACGCCATCCAGGGCCGACACCCCGCCAAACCAGCGGTGCAGGCCGTGGCAACTGAGCAATACCGAAGCATCACCGCCCTTCGAGACAGGGCCCATTCCGCCCTCCTTCCTGGCCTCACAACATTCCCCCTACCGGTTAATCAGGCAAAATCAGCGCGACACGAATGCACGATTCCTTCTGAATACCGAGGGGATCACATGAGCGTTCAATTTTTGCTAACGAGCGTTCGTTTCCAACAAATACGAAAGCCAACCATCCCTGTCAAGTGGACCGGGTCGAAAAGCCGCCGGGCAGCCCCTCAAAGGACGTCAGTACCGCGCCGGCCTGACCGGGTCGCCCCCGGCGCGTGCCTCGACCGAATGCGGCGGGCCGCCTGGACGCATCCTGAAAACCTGCAGGGCCAAGACATGGAATATGGCAAGTGAGGAATTATCACTCACCATGATGCATAATGCATATAACCACATAATATTGGCGGAAAATACGCCGAGCCCATGCGGTTCATCTTTCTTGGTTAGTAATATTTACCCAATTCCGATCGGGCTCGTCAAGTCTTTTTTGACCCGCGGCGTAATCATTCCGATGACCCAGGGCCGATTCTCGCCCCGCCGTCCGCAAAAACACGCCGGGACCGCCCCGGTCCGGGTGGCCTGTATCGCCCAAACAGGGCGGTCCTCGATTCCAGGATTTACGTTCCGTAAAATTCTCTGACGCCTCCTCGCCCATCCCGACCGGACCCTTGCCAAGCCATATAGATAACAATCTGTTTTTAAAATAATATTTAACAAACTCCCTTGAATGGACGTGGCATAATTTTTGCTTTTTAAGTAATCCATGCACTCGACGCATACCATAGGGGACGGGAACGTGCAGAAACAAGGCCGCGGGGCCGGAAACGTTTAACAAACTGTAATTATTCAATTTTTTACTACGTTACCGGTTTTATCTCCCAGCAGTCACCATCAAATATGGTTTGAAAAACATCTCTTGAGCATCCTTTTCAGACCCAGGCCACCGTCAAACGGGTCATCGGTGTAAACCAGGCGCCCCACGGCAAGGAGGAAAGCGATGTTGGTCAACAACTGGATGAACCGGGAGATCGTCACTCTGGACGCCGGTGACTCCATGAATCAGGCCGTCAAATTCCTGCGGCAAGAGACTGTCTCGTTGCTGCCGGTCCTGGACAAGGGCAAACTGGTCGGTGTGGTCACCGACCGGGACGTCAAGCGGGCCTCGGCTTCCGAATCCACTTCACTCAAGGCCCATGAGCTCAGCTACATCACGGACAACATCAAGGTCCGGGAAATCATGACCCGGAAACCCATTACCGTTCCCTGGGACTACGCCGTGGAAGAAGCGGCGGAACTGCTTCTGAAGCATAAAATTTCCGGGGCTCCGGTCGTCGGAGCGGACGGCGGCCTGATCGGGACCATCTCCCAGGCCGACCTGTTCAAGGCCATCATCGCCCTGACCGGCCTTGAAAAGCGAGGGATCAAATTCGGGTTGGTCGTGGAAGACCGTCCCGGAGCGGTCAAGGAGATGGAAGAGGCGATCCGCAAGTACGGCGGCCGGGTGGCCAGCATCATGACCAGCTACAACGACGTGCCCGCACAGCACCGCAAGGTCCACATTCGCATGTATGAGATCGATCGGAAGCAGTTGGCCCGGTTGAAGGAGGAACTCGCGACCCAGGCCAGGCTGCTCTACATGGTCGACCTGCGGGAAGGGTTGCGGGAGGTTTATTGAGCCGAAGGCCGGGCGGGGCCTCCGCCCCGTCCGGGTTCTTGATTTGTTTTTTTCAGTGGCAAGCGTCTGTTTCCCGGCGGGTCGAATGCCAATAACAATTTTATTTTATTAACAATATTATCAAGGCGGCTTTGGAATGGCGCCCGGTCTCGGGCGGGTTTGATGCATATTTCAAATCAGGGAGATGACGATCCTATAACCAGACGATGAGGGGGGGCGAACATGCATGAGTTCTGGCGGACCGTCGAGCCCATCGTTTACGAGGGCCGGATCAAAGTCCCGTACTCCTGGCAAGCGGGAGAGACGGCCAGTTACTTTCTGACCCAACTGAGAGACCGCCAAAAAATCGTGGGCAAAAAATGTCCCGAGTGTCAACAGGTCCTGGCACCTCCGCGAAAATGCTGCCCTTTCTGCTTCGTTCACACCACGGAGTGGGCCGAGCTGACCGGGGAGGGCGAGGTGGTCGCTTTTACCATCGTCCATCGCGGCACGCCCCTTCAGCCGATGAAGTCCCCGTTCGCCTACGCCGTCATCAAGCTGGACGGCGCCGATACCCAGTTGACCCACTTCATCGAATATCAGGACGAAACCCGGCTCAAAATCGGCGCGAGAGCCCGCGTGCTCTTCCAGGAGGAACGACACGGAAATATCAAGGACATCAAGGCATTCGAACTGATCGAGTAGCGCTCTCCGCCGTGGGGCCGTCCAGCCCCACGGCGTTTACCCTCATATTGCCGTCGGGTTCGCGGCGAGGCGTCGAAATGCCCGGCGAAACGGGAAGTTGGACCGGCTATTGGCCGCGGCCGCATCATTCGATACGTCGAGGCCCAAAAGCGGAAACAAGCGTCGGGGCAGGCAGTTTGGCGCCGCGGTGAAAGACGGCGGCAAAACCCGGGTATAATCCCGTCAGGTCATGATCCCGCTGGTCCGGCCGGAGTCCAGGGCCGGATGGGTCTTGGCCCGCAACTTGGGCTTGAGGACCTGGCGAATGAAACGCAGGGCCTCTTCCGCATCGGCGTCCATCAGGATCGATTCCACGAGTTGCAGTTCCTGGTCCGACAGTTCCACTACGACTTTTCCCATGCTTCCCTCCTCCGGCCGGGGTCCGAGTCAATTCTCCTCCCCACATTATATAGTAGAGACCACCGCACCGATTCGGTTTCATCGGACCGGCGTTGACACCCGGCCGGCCCTTGGTGTACTGCTTGGATCGAGGCGATATCATGGAAACCCAAAAACCCGGAACATATGACGTGATTGTCGTGGGCGCCGGCCACGCCGGCTGCGAGGCCGCCCTGGCCGCGGCCCGGCTGGGGGCCCGGACCCTGCTGTTGACGATCAACGCGGACCACGTCGCGGCCATGAGCTGCAATCCGGCCGTGGGCGGTTTGGCCAAAGGGCACCTGGTCAAGGAGATCGACGCCCTGGGCGGTGAGATGGCCCTTAACATCGACGCCACCGGCATCCAGTTCCGCCGGCTGAACACGCGCAAGGGGCCGGCCGTCCGTTCCTCGAGGGCCCAGGCCGACCGGGAGCTGTACCGCCAGCGCATGAAGCGGGTCCTGGAAGAGCAGGACGGCCTGGACCTCAAACAGGCCATGGTCGAAGACATCCTGGTCCGGGGCGGCCGCGCGGCCGGGATTCGAACCACCGTGGGCCAGGTCTTTCCGGCCCGCCGGATCATCCTGACCACCGGCACCTTCCTGCGCGGACTCATTCATATCGGACTGCGGCATTTTGCCGCCGGCCGCATGGGCGACCTGCCCTCCAACGCCCTGTCCTCCTGTCTCGAAAAACTGGGCTTTCAAATCGCCCGCCTCAAGACCGGGACGCCCGCCCGGCTGGACGGCCGAACCATCGACTACGCCTCTCTCCAGACCCAGCACGGAGACGATCCGCCGCGTCCCTTCTCCTTCCAGACCCGGGACCTGCCGCGGCCCCAGGTCCCCTGCTATATCACCTACACCAACGAGCGGACCCATGAGATCATCCGGAGCGGCCTGGACCGTTCCCCTCTCTTCAGCGGGGTCATCAAGGGCGTCGGAGCCCGTTACTGCCCCTCTATCGAGGACAAGGCCGTACGATTTCCGGAAAAGCCCCGCCACCAGATATTTCTGGAACCCGAAGGTCTGAGCACACACGAAGTCTATCCCAACGGCCTGTCCACCAGCCTGCCCCTGGAAATCCAGCAGGCCATGCTGACGACCATCCCCGGCCTGGAAAAGGCCGAAATCGTCAGGCCGGGCTATGCCATCGAATACGACTACGCCGACCCGACCCAACTCAAGCCCAGCCTGGAAACCAAGCACATCGCCGGCCTCTATTTCGCCGGCCAGATCAACGGGACCAGCGGGTACGAAGAGGCCGCGGCCCAGGGCCTCCTGGCCGGAATCAACGCGGTCATGGCCGAGCGGGACCGCCCGCCCCTGGTCCTGGACCGAGCCCGGGCCTACATCGGCGTACTCATCGACGATCTGGTCACCCTGGGCACCACCGAGCCGTACCGGATGTTCACCTCCCGCGCCGAATACCGCCTCCTGCTCCGGGAGGATAATGCCGACCAGCGACTCTGCCGGATCGGCCGGGATATCGGACTGGTTCCCGACGGTCCGTACCAGGCCTTCAGAAACAAGATGGAGGCCCTCGAACAAGGCGGGACCGGGCTCGTCGAGCACCGCCTCATGCCCGGCCCCGGTCTCAACGACTTCCTGGCCGGCCTGGGTTCGGCGCCCCTCAAGAACCCGGTCGACTTGAAAACCCTGGTCCGCCGGCCGGAAATCGGCCTGGCCGACCTGGTCCCCCTGGCCCCCTGGCTGGGCGAACTGGCCCCCGAGGTCCTGGAAGAACTCGAAATCGAAATCAAGTACGAAGGCTACCTGGCCCGACAGGCCGAACAGGTCGCCCGTTTCAAGAGGCTCGAGAACCTCCGCCTGCCCGACGACATCGAGTACAAAGGGCTGCCCGGCCTCTCCCGGGAGGTCCAGGAAAAACTCTCCCGTATCCGGCCGGCCTCCCTCGGCCAGGCCTCCCGCATCTCCGGGATCACGCCGGCGGCCATCGCCGTACTTCAAGTTTTATTAAAAAAATAGGTGCGCCCGCCCCCCATACCGGTGTAGATTAGGCGTCCAATATGACCGGGGAGGGTGCCATGAAAAAATACGGATCGATCGGTTTGGTGTTCGTCTTGCTACTGGCTTTCAGCCAAACGGCCGCGGCCGGGGAGTTCGGCCTGAGCGGGTCGTACTGGTTTCCCAAGATGCACGCCAGCGTCCAACTCGACGGCGGCGGCCAGCCCGGACGGGACTTCGACATTACGGATGATCTGAACGTGGACGATGAAAACTACCCCGTAATCCAGGCCTTCTACCGGAACGGGGACCATGAAATCGAAGCGGGCTACACCTACGCCGACTACTCCGGCTCGACGACCCTGAAACAGAACTCCTTTTATGACGGCGCCCTCTTCACCGCCGGGACCCACGTCAAGTTCGACCTGGAGTATTCCAACTTCAATCTGCTCTACGGCTACCGCTTCTATCAAAGCTCGGGCGGCATGACCTCCGTCTACGGCTTCGGTGAACTGAAATATTTCGACGGCAAGACGCGGCTCCGATCGGCCGCCCAGGACCGCTCCGGAAACTTCAACGCGGCCATTCCCATCTTCGGCGTGGACACGCACATGAACCTGGCCTCAGGCAAGGCCGAGGCCCGGATCAAGGCCGGCTTCCTCCCGGCGGGCGAGGACCGGGCCGGCGACGTGGACGCCCGGCTCACCTGGAAGCCCACGGAACGCTTCGACGTCTTCGTCGGCCTGCGGGTCCTGCTCCTTAAAATCAAGGACTCGGACCTGCGCTTCAACGAGGGCATGGCCGGCCCGTATATCGGCTTCGGGCTGCGCTTCTAGCCCGGATGTCTTACCGGGTTCCGTAGCGAGGTCGAGAAATCATTAGCGAAACGTGAAGTTGGAGGAGATTTTGGCCGCGGGCATATCAGGGCGATATGTTGAGGACCAAAATCTTCGAAACGAGCGTTGCAGCAAGGATTTCACGGCCGCGGCAGGAAGCGCACTGAGAAATCCGGGATGGAATAACCAGGGGCGGCCATCTGTTCTTCCTTGGAAAACATGCGGCTGCCCCTGATCTTCGAGCGGTTTCCAATTCCCACAAAAAAACCGGCTCACGGCCGGTTTTTCCTTATCCGATCGGACAGGCCCTTCAACCGAACGAGGCCAGCACCACCGTGACGTTGTCCTTGCCGCCATTGGTGTTGGCCTCTTCGATCAGGCGAGAGACCCGGTCTTCGAGGGACAGACTGGCCTGGGATATGATGGCGGTAAGACCTTCGTCCTCGACCATGTTGTAAAGCCCGTCGGAACATAACAGAAACAGATCACCGGTCTCGACCGAATGATAGATGATCTCTTCGGTCACGTCCTCCTTGACCCCCAGCGCCCGCGTCAGGACGTTGGACGGCGCGGAATACAAGGCCTCCTCCTCGGTCAACACGCCCTGCCGAACCAGTTCCTGGGCCAGGGAGTGGTCCTGGGTCAACTGGTCCAGCTTCTTGTTCCGATAGCGGTAAACCCGCGAGTCCCCGACGTGGGCCGTCAAAAGAGCCTGTTCCCGCTTGAGGATCATGACTACGGTCGTACCCATGCCCTTGTGCTCGGGATTGCTCTGGGCCTTGCCGAAAATCCGGGCGTTGGCCTCGCCGATCGAATCGTGCAGCCACTGGACCGGGTTGAAGGGAGACTCGCTTCTGAACAGACGCCTCCACCAGGACCTTTTGGCGTTGAGTTCAGGCAGGCGCCGGGCCTCCTCCGAAAGGGTCTCCACCGCGATCTGACTGGCCACCTCACCGGCATTGTGACCGCCCATGCCGTCCGCCACGACGAAAAGACCCTGCTCCGGGAGGACCAGATAGTTGTCCTCGTTGTTGCTTC
>JAHJTB010000470.1 GCA_018830135.1 Pseudomonadota bacterium
AATCGGACTTGTTGGTGGAACCACCCATTTTGTTAATATAATATTGACAACGATATCATGAAGATTAATAAATTAAAAAACACCTAGTACTCAACAATAATTATCCTATTCTTGAATTTAATGTTTCTTGAAGAATTTAATGCTTATATAGGACATCCATATATTTTCCTATTTCTTCGCGGAATTTTGGGTGTTTTAGAATATTCATCCAGGTATAGGCATTCCTATCATGGGTTGTGGACAAAGAAGCCGTTGCCCCCTATACTTTGACCCCAGGAAGGGGAATGCTAGTCAACCCCAAAACCCATACGGAGGCCACTCCATGAAAAAACTGCTCGCGTCCATTACGCTTCTGACCCTGCTGGCTGCCGGCTGCGCCGTCGCACCGCCGGCTCCCACGGGTCCGATCATGATCCCGGGCCACATGTTCAGCCTGAAGGACGGCACTGAGTTCACGTTTGCCATAGAGCGCAGCTCGGGCACCGGCATCATGACGGCCCGCAACCTGGCGACCGGGGAAGAGTTCACCGGAAACTACACGGCCATGCTTGTAAACGGCGGCGTCTCGACCGGCACCTATAAAAACGCATGGGGTACGGATACGGGTACGGTAACCACGAACACGGCGGCCACCCGGGGTGTCGGCAAGGGCATTCTGCGAGGAAACAAGGGGACCGTCATCAGCATCTCGATGGACATCAAGCCCAGTTACGACCCCAGAATCAACCCCTCCGGATTCGGCGAAGGCACGGACAACCATGACCTCAAGTACCAGGTGCAGTTCGGCGGGAATTAATCGAGGAGGGACATATCCTCCCGGCCCATCCAATCCCGGCGCCGGTCCCGGGGGCGGGACCGGCGCCTCGGAGGCGGCTGCCCGCTTCGGGTCCGTTCATACCTTTTCCGTCTTGACATGTCCCGGCCGATATATTTGAATCACCCTCCGGACCTCCCGGCCCATCCGCATTGAATATCGTAATATATTAATAAATTAACCTGTTTTACGCTTTAAGGTCCTCCTCGGGGTCTCTCGATTTTGCATTGACATACCATGTCTTGTTTGACATATTTCCGGCAGGGTCAAGACGAGGTTGAATAGCGGGCCGCAACACGACAGGAGACGGGCGTCGGGGCGGACGTCCGGATGGCGCGGGCGGGAAACAAATACCAATAAACCCCATTATTGATTGGAGTTGCAGTTGATCAAGGTTCTCAGGGTCAGCGAGGCGGTCGGGGCCGTACTCTGCCACGACGTCACCCGGATCGTTCCGGGGGAATTCAAGGGCCGGGCCTTCAGGAAGGGACACGTCATTACCGAGGCGGACGTTCCGCTTCTGTTGGAGATCGGCAAGGAGCACATCTACGCGCTGGAGCTGGGCCCGGGCAAGGTCCACGAGAACGAGGCGGCCGAACGGATCGCCCGGGCCGCCGCCGGCCCCGGTTTGGGCTTGTCCGAAGTCTGCGAGGGCCGGGTCAACCTGATCGCGGAACGCCAGGGGCTGTTGAAGGTGGACGTCGAGGCCCTGGATCGGCTCAACACGATTCCGGACGTGGTCTTTGCCACCATGCACACCAATCACGTGACCCCCGGCGGGCGCCCGGTGGCCGGGACCCGGGTCATTCCCCTGGTGGTGGACGAGGAGACGGTGGCCCGGGCGGAAGCGGTCTGCCGACGGCAGGCCCCGCTCATTCAGGTCAAGCCCCTGGCGGCCTGGCCCATCGGCGTGGTCACCACGGGCAGCGAGGTCTTTCGGGGCCTGATCAAGGACGAATTCGGGCCGGTGGTGTCCCGAAAGTTCTCGGAACTCGGCAGTACCGTCATGCGCCAGGTGTATGTTTCCGACGACCCGGTCATGACGGTCCAGGCCATTGTCGGCCTGATCGAGGAAGGGGCGCGGATGGTGGTGGTCACCGGGGGCATGTCCGTGGACCCGGACGACCGGACCCCGGCCAGCATCCGGGCCACCGGAGCGGAGGTGGTCATCTATGGCGCTCCGACGTTTCCCGGGGCCATGTTCATGCTGGCCTACCTGGGCGACGTGCCGATTATCGGCCTGCCCGGCTGCGTCATGTACTACCAGGCCACCATTTTCGACCTGGTGGTCCCCCGCATTCTGGCCGGGGAACGGGTCACCCGGACGGACGTCCAGTCCCTGGGGCATGGCGGTTTCTGCGCGGGCTGCCCGGACTGCCGTTACCCGATCTGCGGGTTCGGCAAGGGCTGAGGAAGGACAAGGTCGGGGATTTACGTTTTCATGATTTTTTAACCGAAGTTTTAGAAAATTAGGAGGCGCACATGATCAAAAAGACCCTCAAGGTAAACGGCATCACCCGAACCGTCATCGCCGCGTCCGACGAGTCCCTGGCCAATGTCCTGCGGGGCCAGATGGGCCTGACCGGGACCAAGGTGGGTTGCGGCCAGGGGCAGTGCGGCTGCTGCAACGTGATTCTGGACGAGAAACTGGTCCGGTCCTGCGTGACCCAAATGGCCAAGGTCCCGGACGGGGCCTCGGTCGTCACCATCGAAGGCGTGGGGACCCCGGACAGCCTGCATCCGCTGCAACTGGCCTGGATCGTCCACGGCGGCTCCCAGTGCGGTTTCTGCAGCCCGGGCTTCATCGTTTCGTCCAAGGCGCTTTTGGCGGAAAACCCGAACCCGACCCGGGACGAGGTGCGGGACTGGTTCCAGGTCCATCGCAACGCCTGCCGCTGCACCGGGTACAAGCAGTTGGTCGACGCGGTCATGGACGGGGCCCGGGTCATGCGCGGGGAGATGAAGGCCGAGGACCTGATGTTCAAGATTCCCGAGGACGGTAAAATCTGGGGCACGGGCTATCCCCGGCCCACGGCCGTGGCCAAGGTCACCGGCACGCTGGACTACGGCGCCGATCTCGGCCTGAAGATGCCGCCCGAAACCCTGCATCTGGCCCTGGTTCAGGCCAAGGTTTCCCATGCCAAAATCAAGTCCATCGACACCTCCGCGGCCGAAGCCATGCCCGGCGTGTTCAAGGTGGTCACCGGCAAGGACATCAAGGGCAAGAACCGCATCACCGGTCTGATCACCTTTGCCAGCAACCTGGGCGACGGCTGGGACCGCCCCATTTTGTGCGATGAAAAAATCCACCAGTACGGCGACGCCATGGCCATTGTCTGCGCCGAGAGTGAAGGCCAGGCCCGGGCCGCGGCGGAAAAGGTCAAGGTGGAGATCGAGGAGCTGCCGGCCTACATGAGCGCTCCGGCGGCCATGGCCGAAGACGCCATGGAAATCCATCCGGGCACGCCCAACATCTACTACATCCAGAAGATCGCCAAGGGCGGGGACACCAGACCCGTCTTCGAAAAGGCGGACGTGGTCGTGGAAGACGACTTCTTCGTCGGCCGCCAGCCGCACATGCCCATGGAACCGGACGTGGGCTGCGCCTACCTGGACGACGAGGGCCGGCTGTACATTCACTCCAAGTCCATCGGCCTGGGCCTGCACGCGGCCATGATCGCCCCGGGCCTGGGCGTGGATGTCGGAAAGCTGGTCATGGTCCAGAACCCGGCCGGCGGCACCTTCGGCTACAAGTTCAGCCCGACCATGGAAGCCCTGGTCGGGGCCGCCTGCCTGGCCACGGGCCGGCCGGTTTTCCTCCGTTACGACTACCATCAGCAGATGACCTACACCGGCAAGCGTTCGCCCTTCTTCGTCAACATGCGTTTCGCCGCGGACAAGGCGGGCAAACTGCTGGCCATGGAGACGGACTGGTCCGTGGACCACGGCCCGTATTCCGAGTTCGGCGACCTGCTGACCCTGCGCGGGGCCCAGTTCATGGGCGCGGGCTATGACATTCCCTGCATCCGGGGCGAAGGCCGGACGGTCTGCACCAACCACGCCTGGGGTTCGGCCTTCCGGGCCTACGGCTCCCCCCAGTCCGAGTTCTCTTCGGAAGTGCTGATGGACGAACTGGCCGAAAAGCTGGGCCTGGACCCGCTCGAGCTGCGCTACAAGAACGTCTACCGGGCCGGCTCGACCACCCCGACCGGGCAGACGCCCGAGGTCCTGACTCTGCCGGGGCTGCTGGACGCCCTGCGTCCCAAGTACCAGGCGGCCAAAGCCAAGGCCCAGGCCGCGTCCACCGACCAGGTCAAACGGGGCGTGGGCATTTCCATCGGCATCTACGGCTGCGGCATCGACGGCCCGGACGCGTCGGCGGTGCGTATCGAGTTGAACCCGGACAACGGCGTGACGATGTACAACACCTGGGAAGACCACGGCCAGGGCGCGGACATGGGCACGCTGGGCACCACCCACCAGGCCCTGCGGCCCCTGGGCCTGACGCCGGACCGGATTCGCCTGGTCATGAACGACACCAGCCTGGCGCCCAACAGCGGGCCTTCCGGCGGCAGCCGCCAGCAGGTGGTGACCGGCCGGGCCATCCAGGCCGCCTGCGAACTGCTCATGGCCGCCATGCGCAAGGGGGACGGCACGTACCGGACCTATGACGAGATGAAGGCCGAGAACATCCCCACCGGGTACGACGGCAAGTGGACCGTCCCGGCGACCATGTGCGACGAGAACGGCCAGGGCGCGCCCTTCGCGGTCTACATGTACGGCGTCTTCATGGCCGAAGTGGCGGTCGAGCTGGCCACGGGCAAGGCCTCGGTCGAGAAGATGACCCTGGTGGCCGACATCGGCAAGGTCAACAACCGCCTGGTCACCGACGGCCAGCTTTACGGCGGCATGGCCCAGGGCATCGGCCTGGCCCTGACCGAGGACTTCGAGGACATCCAGAAGCATTCGACCCTGATGGGGGCCGGCTTCCCCTATGCCAAACAGATACCCGACCACATGGAACTGATCTATGTGGAAACGCCGCGGCCCGAAGGTCCCTTTGGCGCGGCCGGCGTGGGCGAACTTCCATTGACCAGTCCCCACGCCGCCATCATCAACGCCATCCACAACGCCTGCGGCGTGCGCATCACCCGGCTCCCCGCCCTGCCGGAGAAGATTCTGGCGGGCCTGAAGCAATAGCCGGCGCGACGGGAGGACACGGAACGGAGGCGCGGCGGACGCGCCTCCGTTCCCACGAAAGACACGCATGGACCAAGAGGAGCTGCGAAGGCTCGAATACCAATGCATCCAGGATGAGCCGCCCTGGTGCAGGGCGGCCTGTCCGCTTCACGTCGACGCCCGGGCTTTCGCCGGGCACATGGCCCGGGGAAACTGGGACGAGGCCTGGAAGGTGCTGCGGCGGACCATGCCGCTGCCCGGCATCCTGGGCCGCGTCTGCGACGCCCCCTGCCGGGACCGCTGCAAGCGCTCCGAGGCGGGCGATCCCATCGAGATCGGGGCCCTGGAACGGTTCTGCGTGTCCCGGCCTTCGCCGCGACAGCGCATCCAGCCCCTGCCGGCCAAGGACTCCAAAGTCGCCGTTATCGGTTCGGGGCTGAGCGGGCTGACCGCGGCCTGGGACCTGTCGGGCAAGGGATACCCGGTCGAGGTCTTCGAACCCGGCCCCCGGCCGGCGGCGCGGCTGCTCGAGCGCTACCCCGGCCTCCTGACCGAAGAGATCATCACGGCCGAACTGGCGCTTCTGGAACGACTCGGCGTAGCCATTCACCTCGATCACCCGGTCGACGAATCCGATTTCATCCACGCCTGCCTGGACGGGTTCCAGGCCGTCTTCCTTTCCCTCGACATCGCCGACCCGTCGGCCTGGGGCCTGGACGCGGACGGAAATGGGCGGACCGTCACGGACCTGCCCTGGCGGATGACCGGACGGCCGGGCCTCTTTGCCGGCGGCGCGGACGAGTCGCCGGTCCGCCGGGCCGCCGAAGGCCGCTGGGCCGCCACGTCCATGGACCGGTTCCTGCAAAACGTCTCCCTGACCGCCGGCCGGGAAAAGGAGGGACCGTACGAGACCCGGCTCCACACGTCCCTGGACCGGGTCGATCCCCTGCCGGCCGTGCCCTTTTCCGGCCCGGAGGGGACGTACACGCTCGATGAGGCCCGGGCCGAGGCCTCGCGCTGTCTGCAATGCGAGTGCCTCGAGTGCGTCAAGGTCTGCCCCTTTCTGGAACGGTTCAAGGCCTATCCCCGGAAGTACGCCCGCGAGATATACAACAACGAATCCATCGTCATGGGGACCCGCCAGGCCAACAAGCTGATCAACTCGTGCAGCCTGTGCGGCCTGTGCGAACGGGTCTGCCCCCAAGACTTCGCCATGCAGGACCTCTGCCTCGAGGTCCGACGCAACATGGTCCGGACCGGCAAGATGCCGCCTTCGGCCCATGAGTTCGCCCTGCTGGACATGGAATTCAGTCAGAGCGACCGGTTTTTTCTGGCCCGGCATGAACCGGGCCGGGAGAACGGCTCTTATGTCTTTTTTCCCGGCTGCCAGTTGTCGGCCGTCTGTCCGGACCAGGCCGTCCGGGTTTACGACGACCTGAGGAAACGGATCGAGGGCGGAGTCGGCCTGATGCTGGGCTGCTGCGGGGCCCCGGCCCACTGGGCCGGCCGGGAGGATGCCTTTGCCCGGGAGGCCGACCGCTTCCGCCGCACCTGGCGGGACCTGGGCCGTCCCCGCGTCGTGGCGGCCTGTTCCACCTGCCTGTTGATGATCCAAGAAAACCTGCCTGAAGTTGACGCGGTCTCCCTCTGGCAGGTATGGTCGGATATCGGTCCGCCCGAGTGTCGCTTTCAGCCGGCCGGGCCCCTGGCCGTCCACGATCCCTGCACCACCCGGGGACGGGAGGACGTCCGGGCCGCGGTTCGACGGATACTCGACGCGGCCGGCGCGCCGTTCGAGGAACTGGACCTGGGCCGGGACCGGACCGAGTGTTGCGGGTTCGGCGGTCTGATGCAGAGCGCCAACCCGGACCTGGCCCGGGAGGTCGCGGCCCGGCGGGCCGCCCGAAGCGGGTCCGACTACCTGGCCTACTGCGCCATGTGCCGTGACAGCCTGGCCGGAACGGGCAAGCGGGTCGTTCACCTGCTGGACCTGTTCTTTCCCCTGGCGGGGGCCGATCCGGCCGAACGACCCCGCATCGGCTGGTCCGAGCGCCGGGAAAACCGGGCCCGGCTCAAGGCCCGCCTGCTCCGGGAGATATGGAAAGAGGACTTTGAACGCATGGAGGCCCATCAAAAAATCAGGCTGGCCATCGCTCCGGAGGTCCTGGAGGTTCTGGACCGCCGTCGCATCCTGATCGAGGACGTCCGGAAGGTCATCCATCACGCCGAAACCTCGGGCGACCGTCTCCTGCACCCGGAAACCGGCCGGTACAAGGCCTCCTTCAAACCGTACCAGGCCACCTTCTGGGTCGAATATTCGCTTCGGGACGGCGGGTATGAAGTCCATAACGCATACGCCCATCGCATGGAAGTGGTGGGCGGCGGCCGGTTATGAAAAGCGAAAACGTCAAACCCGAGGACCTGAACTGGGTCTGCGCCAAATGCGGGCAGGGCCTGGTCGTCGGTCCGGTCACGGTCGAATATCTGGACAACCGGTTCACCACCGAACTGCCCAGGTGCCCCGGCTGCGGCCTGGTCTACATCTCCGAAGACCTGGCCCTGGGCAAGATGGCCGAAGTCGAACAGTTGCTCGAGGACAAATAGCCTCCTCATGGACCCGTTTCCTCTATACGAATCCCCGGGCGTCAGGGACGTGACCGGTCCGACCATCCGTCCGGGCGGATTCGATCTGACCATGCGGGCCGTGGATTTCTGCGGGCTGCCCGAGGGGGCGGCGGTCCTGGACATCGGCTGCGGCCTGGGCGCCACCGTCAACTTCCTTCGAACCGGGCATGGCCTCAAGGCCGTGGGCCTGGACGCCTCGGCCCCGCTGCTGCGGGAAGGCCGTTCGGCCCACCCGGCCGGGGTCCTGGTCGCCGGCCGCGCCGATCGGCTGCCTTTTCCGGATGCGAGTTTCGAGGCCGTGTTTTGTGAATGCGTCCTGTCGATCCTGGATGATCCCGGGGCCGCGCTGGCCGGGTTCCAACGCGTGCTGCGCCCCGGAGGCTGGCTGGTCCTGACCGACCTGTGCGCCCGCCGGCCCGAAGGCGCCCCGGCCCTCAGCCGTCTGCCCCTGAACTCCTGCCTGCGCGGGGCCGGGCCCCGGACCGGGATCGTGGCCCGGGTGGAAAGCGCGGGGTTCGAAACCGCCCTGTGGGAGGACCATTCCGACCTGCTCAAACACCTGGCCGCCCGGCTCGTCTTCGAATACGGTTCCCTGCGCCGGTTCTGGTCCCGGTTCGCTCCCCGGGCGGCTGAAACCGAAATCGAATGCGCTCTGGCCCGGGCCCGGCCGGGCTACTATCTGATGGCGGCCCGGAAAAGGAACTGACCTGATGGACGATACCCTGATACGGCTGATGACCCTGGGCGGCAAGGGATATTCCTGCGGCCAGATTCTCATCGCCATGGCCCTGGAGGAACGCGGGGAGTCCAACCCCGGCCTGGTCCGGGCCCTGGCCGGCCTGGCCTATGGCGGCGGCAACGGTCTGGGGACCTGCGGGGCCCTGACCGGCGGCAACTGCATCCTGGGACTGTATGCGGGCAAGGGCCGTGACGACGAATCCGAATCGGAGCGGCTCCCGGCCATGATGCAGGAGCTTTCGGACTGGTTTGTCGAACGGGCCGGCGCCAGGTTCGGAGGCATCACCTGCGAGGCGATCGTCGGCGAAGCCGGGCCGGACGCATCCCGCCAGACCTGCGGCTCGCTGGTCGCGGAGACATTTGAAAAGGCCATGGAAGTCCTCGTGATCCATGGCTTCGACCCGGCCGGATGACTGCCGCGGCTGAAGCGGGCCGGACCGAAAGCCTCTGCCCGGTCTGCCTCGAGCGCGTCCCCGCCCGGCGGGAAGAGGACGGCGGCCGCGTCTACCTGGTCAAGACCTGCCCCGATCACGGTCCCTGCCGGACCCTGATCTGGGAAGGCCCCCCGGCCTTCGGGTCCTGGAAACGCCCCAAGATACCGACCACCCCGCCCGTGATCCATCGGCCCGTCGAACGAGGCTGCCCATTCGACTGCGGCCTCTGCCCCGACCACCGGCAACGCTCCTGCACCATCATCCTCGAAGTCACCGGCCGCTGCAACCTGGGCTGCGCCTTCTGCTACGCGGACTCGGGCGGAAAGACCGACGGGGACCCCGGCCTGGAAACCATCCGCTCCTGGTACCGATCGGCGGCCGAAGCCGGCCTGGATTTCAACATCCAGCTTTCCGGCGGCGAACCCACGCTTCGAAACGACCTGCCCGGGATCGTCGGCCTGGGCCGGGAACAGGGTTTCTCCTTCATCCAGATCAACACCAACGGCATCCGCCTGGCCCAGGATGACGGTTTTGTCGGCGAGTTGAAATCCGCCGGCCTGGATTCGGTCTTTCTCCAGTTCGACACCCTGGACCCGGAGACCTGCCGCCGGATGCGGGGCCGGGACCTGGTGGACGTCAAGCGGGCCGCCATCGAAGCCTGCGGCCGGCACGGCCTGGGCGTGGTCCTGGTCCCGACCCTGGTCCCCGGCATCAATACCGATCAGGTCGGGGAACTGGTCGAAGCGGCCCTGGAATGCTCCCCGGTCGTCCGGGCCATTCATTTCCAGCCCGTCAGCTATTTCGGACGGTTCCCCAATCCCCCGGCCGATACAAACCGCCTGACCCTGCCCGGCCTGATGCGGGCCATCGAGGCCCAGAGCGGCGGGCGCTTCAAGACCGGGGATTTCAAGCCGCCGGGGTGTGAAAACGCCCTGTGTTCCTTTCACGCCAACTACCTGGTCCTGGACGGCGGCGAGGTCCGGCTTCTGGGCGGCGGGGCGTCCTGCTGTTCGGCCGAACCCTTACCCGCCGAGGAAGGCGCGGCCCGGACCGTGGCCCGGGTGGCCCGACAGTGGTCCGCGCCGGACCCGAAGGCCCTGCCCATGGCCCCGGCCGCGACGGACGGCCCCATGTCCCTGGACGACTTCCTGGCCCGGGCCCGCCGGAACACCTTCTCCGTGTCGGCCATGGCCTTTCAGGACGTCTGGAACCTGGACCTGGAACGGCTCAAGGACTGCTGCATCCACATCATGACGCCCGAAGGACGGCTGGCGCCCTTTTGTGCGTACAACCTGACCGGGGCCGACGGCCGGAGACTGTATCGATGACCGGCCGGCCGGCCCTGACGCCCCTCGAGGCCTGGGTCAAGACCCGGATCGGGCTGACGCCCGACCGGGACCTGACCTCCCGCGACCTGGATCGGCACCGCATCGACCGGCTCCGAAAAGTCCTGATCTACGCCCGACAAAACAGTCCCTTTTACCGGGACCGACTGTCCGGACTGGCGGATGATTTTCCGCGCGGACTGGACGACTTGGCCGCGATCCCGTTCACCACGGCAACCGACCTTCGGGAACGGAGCCTGGACCTGCTCTGCGTGTCCCAAAGCGACGTGGCCCGAGTGGTCACCCTGCCGATCGACGACCCCGCGGTCCCGCCCAGGCGGCTGTATTTCAGCGACCACGACCTGGAACGGACCGTGGACTTTTTTCATTTCGGCATGACCACCCTGGTCCGTCCCGGGGCTGCGGTCCTGATCCTCATGCCGGGCAAGACGTTCGGCGGGATCGGCGACCTGTTGAAAAAGGCCCTGGCCCGGATGAATGCCCGGGGCGTGATTCACGGTCCGGTGACCGACCCGGACCGGGCCCTGGACGATCTGGAAAAAAGCCGGGCCGACTGCATCGTCGGCCTGCCCAGCCAGGTCCTGGGCCTGGCCCGCCACCCCCGGGGCCGGGACCTGCCTCCGGGACGCGTAAAAAGCGTACTGCTCAGCGCGGACTACGTGCCCCGGGCCGTTGTCCGCGAACTGGAAGACCGCTGGGGCGCCCGGGTCTTCGAACATTACGGCATGACCGAGATGGGCCTGGGCGGCGGCGTCCAGTGCCAGGTCCGGGAGGGATACCACCTTCGCGAGGCCGACCTGCTTTTCGAAGTCGTGGACCCGGTCACCGGCGCGCCCAGGGCCGACGGGGAAACCGGCGAAGTCGTCTTCACCACCCTGACCCGCCGGGCCATGCCCCTCATTCGCTACCGGACCGGCGATCTGTCCCGCTTCCTTCCCGGCCCCTGTCCCTGCGGCACGGTCCTGCCCCGCCTGGACCGGGTTTCCGGGCGGGTTGCCGGCCGGGTTATTCTCGGGTCCGGAGACATGCTGAGTCTGCCGGATATCGATGAGGCCTTGTTCACCATTCCCGGCCTGCTCAACTATGCGGCGGGGCTCGACGCCGGCCCCGGAGTCGACCGGCTGACCGTCCAGATTTATGCCGGCCGGAGGGACCGGCCGGAAATCCTGACCGATGTCCAAAAGCGTCTGCTGGCCATTCCGGCCGTTCAGCAGGCCGTGGCCCGGGGGCGGCTGACCCTGGGCCCGCTCTCGTTCAGCCCGGCCGACTGGCCGACCAGCGGCACGATCAAACGCATCCTGAAGGACAAAAGAATGGAGCCGACCTCATGACCCAAATCCGATTGGCCGAAACCATCACCGAAAGACTGGATCGGAACGAGGCCGTGGTCGTGGCGACCATAGTCGGCCGCCAGGGCTCGACCCCGCGGCCCGCGGGCGCGAAAATCGTGGTCCCGGCCGCCGGGAATTTCGTGGGCACCATCGGCGGCGGCCTGTTCGAGGCCCGGGTCGTCGAACGCGCCCGCCAGGTCCTGGCCCGGGGCCGGCCCGCCTTCATGTCCTTTGACCTGGACTACGCGGAGGTGGGGGGCAAGGAGGAGGCCCCGGGCGGCCGGCTGGAGGTCTTCCTCGATCTGATCGAGCCCGGCGAGGCCGACCGTATGGTCTTTTCGGCCTGGCACGATGAACTCGTCGCCGGCCGACCCGCTTTCCTGGTCACCGCGATCCAGGGAAACGACCCGGAACCCTTGCGAGTGCATCACGCCTTGATCCATGCCTCCGGGGCCCGGACCGGAGACCTGCCCGTTCCGCCCGAGACCGTCGAAGCCGTCCTCGACGAGGCCCGGGCCGCCGGTTCGACCCGGGTCCGGACAAGGGAGGAAACCACCTGGATCGTGGAACCCGCGGCCCGGGCCCAAACCGCCTACATCGTCGGGGCCGGGCACGTGTCCCGGCCCACGGCCCACGTGGCCGCCATGACCGGGTTCCGGGTCGTGGTCCTGGACGACCGGCCCGAGTTCGCCCACGCGGCCCGCTTTCCGGACGCGGCCCGGGTCCGGGTCGTTCCGGGCTACGAACGCGTTCTCGCGGACTTCCCCGTGGATGAAGACGCCTTCATCGTCATCGTCACCCGGGGGCACCTGCACGACAAGGCGGCCCTGGCCCAGGCCTTGAAAACCCCGGCCGGATACATCGGCATGATCGGCAGCCGAAAAAAAAGGGATGCCATTTACCAGGCGCTGATAGAGGAAGGCTTTACTCCGCAAGACCTCGATCGGGTTCATTCCCCCATCGGCCTGGACATCGGCGCCGAAACGCCCGAGGAGATCGCCATCAGCATCGTCTCGGAAATGGTCCGGGACCGGGCGGGGCGGAACCGGGGATGAGGAACCCGCTGCTCAGCCTTCCCTTCCCAGGCCTTTCCTCACCCGGGCCGGCAGGATGTCCAGGAAGTTGTCCCGGGCCACCATCCGGGCGGCCGCGGGCCGGAGCCGTTCCAGCAGTACGTGATACTTGCGGATGTTGAAGGCGTACTTCATGAGCCGGGGGTCCCGCCGGCCGTCGGCGCAGGTCAGGGCCTCCTCGCTGAAACGGCCGATGCTGTCCGAACCGATCATGAAGCGGGTCGGGAACGAACCGATCAGGTCCAGCCAGGCCTTGGACGGACCGGCCAGCGGGTCCGGGGCGATGTAGTCCTCGAAGACCATCCAGGACAGGTCGATGTGCAGGTTGGGATGTTTTTCCAGCAGGGTTCCGAGCCGGGCAGCGTATCGGGCCTGGTCGATGTCCTCGAAGTGGCGGCTCAGCCCCGCATGGGCCCAGATGAACCGGGTCATCGGGTTTTCCCCCACGGCCCGTTCGACTTCCGGCCAATACAACAGTTCGGCGGGCCGGCCCTGGGACGAGACGTTGTTGTGCAGGACCACCGGCAGGTCCAGGCGGCCGGCGAGCTGGTAGATTTTCATCAAGGCCGGATGGTCGCCCCGGGCCGTCTCCCCGAAGGTCATGTTGGTCAGGTCGTCCCGGTGTCCGAAGACCTCGCCGATCCCGTGCCACAACCCGTCGTACGCGTCCAGCATGCGCTCGACGTGTTCCACCGCGTACAGGTCCGTGCCGTTGAAGCCGCAGATGAAGGGGTGAAAGCGGGACCGCTCCTTTTCCGGGACCTTGTCCAGAAGGGTCCGGGCCAGCAGCATGTCCGTGGCGCTGTACCAATAGGTCCGGCCATTATTGTCCAGATAATAGACCGGGGCCTGGTGCGCGTCCCGGTCCCATTTCTTGATCAGGGGCATGCCTGAAAACATGATGTGGTCAACGCCGTTCCGGTCCATGGCCTCGATCAGGGCCGGAATGCCGTCGGTGTGCTGCACGAAATCGTAGAAATGGAAATGGCTGTCGCAGACGCGGAACGCGGGCGGTCTGGGCGGGGCCTGGCCGCAGAACCAGTCCCACCAGGCCCGGTTGGTTTTGGCCTCCGTCAACATCGGCCATAAGGGGCCGCCGGCCAGCAGGCCCGCGGCTCCGGCGGCCATCAATTTGCAAAAGTCACGGCGCTTCATCACGCCTCCCGCAAGCAGTTTTCCGGACCGTCCCGGTCGTTGCCGGGGCGTGCCGGTCCTCGTTTCCTACCATAATCCGGCAGGGATGGGAAGCGCCGCTCTTTCAGGGCAGCAATTCTCGGCGAAGTGGGAGATGGCATATTTTGTGTGTCCTGTCGGGCCAGGCCGCCAGGGAAGTTGGCCAAGGAAGTGGTTTCGCAAGTTGGAGTCAGAGAAGAAGGCCTGTGAGCTCCGGGTACGGTGGGTAT
>JAHJTB010000471.1 GCA_018830135.1 Pseudomonadota bacterium
CCGTCGGCCAGGCCGGTCTGGCTGTATCCGGTCGAGGTCCCGATGTACAAGGTGACGTTGTTCTGAAGAAAATTGACGTCCGTGGCCCGTTGCAGGGTGTACGAGGTCGCGTCCGTCACCGAGGCCCAGGAAACGGTGAAACTGCCGTCCTCGTCCACGTCGGGGCAGGTCAGGGTTCCGGGCGCATCCGGAACGGGACAGGGAGGCCCCTCCGGTTCGATTTTGATGACGGCCGCCTGGTAGTCCCAGTCCGACCAGGTGTAAGAGCCGGTGGTGAAGTTGTCCGATACGTACCAGCCGTTGTAGTTCCCGGCCCAGCCCATGTTCAGGTGAATCTGTTCCGACTGGCTGTCCCGGTATCCATCCACGACGATCGAGTGTCCGCCCGCGTCGGGGCTCCGAATCCGCAACTGGCTGGGCCGTCCGGCCTGGACCTCGGCCTTGAAGACCTGCATCCAGGCGCTGGACGTGGCGTAACTGGTCCGGTACACGGTCTGAATGGTGTCTTTATAGCCGAAATAGGTGGGAAAGACCGTGGCGCCGTACAGGGTGTTGGCCCCGGAGGCCGAACAGCCGTAGTACATTTGAAAGGCGATGCCCACGTCGGCGCACAGCCTGGCCACCGCGTTCTTCTGGGCCGCGGTGCTGGACCCGTACAGGGCGTTGGGCATGTTGGCCCAGTCATAGGTGCTTTGGCTGAAGTCCCGGCTCAGGGTCACGGCCGTGCTGCCGTTGTACCAGCCATAGGACACGGAACCCGAGCCGGTGTCCGGGTGGTTCCAGAACTTCATGATCTGGGACGCGGCCGTGGCCACGCAGCCGACAATGGTCCGGCAGGAGCCGTTGTACCACTCCGGGCACTGAAGGTTGTACGGGTCGCCCTGGGCCCAGGTCGTGCTCAGCAGCGGACCGACCGACAGGGATTCCGCCGCCGTCCCGGACAGTTCCTTGTATTGTTCAACAAACGATTCCGGATCGGCGGCAAAGACCGCCCACAGACGGCCGTTGATTGTTTGGGCGGCATCGATCCGTTCGAGCCGGACCTGGTTGGAGTCCAGGACCCGGTCGAGCTTGAAGAGTTCCCCGGCGATCCATTCGGACTGCTCCCTGACGGCCGGATCGAAAATACTCAAGGTGCTGGTGTCCGAATACAGCTTGACCGCCGGAAGCTCGTCCCGGACCGGCACCAGGATGTGGCCCCTGGGGGAAACCAGAAAGTTGTACCCGACGATCCGGCCCTCGTGCTCGACGATTTCCTCGCCGGAGATGGTCGGCGTGCGGGAACCGGCCCAGGAGCCTCGGGCCTCGACGCAATGAGTCAACCAGTTCCGGGCCACCACGTGGGCCGTGGTCCGACCGACCTCGCCGGCCCGGGCCAGGCCGGCGAAGCAGAGAACGGCCCAAAGGACCAGGGCCAGCCGTAACGCGTTTTTTCTAGTCAGGGTCATCTTTCATCCAGGCGGCCCGGCCTCCGTCCATCAGGAGGCCGGATCGAGCGTAACCGATCCCTCGCCGGTCAGGACCAGCTTCAGGCCCCGGCGGCATTGGCCCATAACGGGCATGTCAAACCCCTGGAGCACGCCGCGGACACGGACCGGACGGTCCGGCCGGCCGCTCCAGGCGCGGATCGATCGGAATATTTTCACGGCATGGTCTGATTCGACAAAAACGTCCAGACTGCCCCGCCCTTCGTCGTCGATCATCAGGAATTTCTGATACGGGACTTGCGGATATTCGCTTTTTTCAAAAACATTGCCGTAGTCGATCCGGCCCTTGATCAGGGCGGTCCGGCCTTCGCATGCCATTTTCCGGCCGCAGGCCCCGGGAGCCCCGCAGGCCTCATACAGCCGGCCGATGGTCACGAAGGTGTGGTCCCGGCAGATGTCCAGCAGATCGTTGGCCATGGAAACCGACCCCCAGGGAGTGCAGCCGAGCCCGAGCCACACGAGGAGCATGGTTGGAAAAATCACGCGCCTGACCCCGGGCCCTGAAATGTTCCGCCCCCTTTTTTTCATTCGAAGCAAGCGCTCCCGGTTGGGCGCCGAGCACCGTTCTGATATCGGACCTCTGTGCTACGAGGGTCTGGCCGAGACTGCTTGGTCGCTTCACTCCTCGCAGTGACGGGGCTTAGAGGTATCGTCTTTCCCGCTCGTTCCCAAGCTCCGGCCCGGGAACGCCCTTTGGCCTTGAAGCTCTGCTTCAACACCTTGCCCGCCATGACACCGCCATGGCGAAAAACCACGCCGTGATGAAAAAGGAGGGAAGCTGGAGCTTCCAGGATCGGCTTCCCAAGCCGGAGCTTGGGAACCCGCATAAATCCCATAACCCACGGGCAACCCGAAGGCCGGCCCCTCGCAATGGCCGTCTTGACTGCCCGATCCTTGCCAAACAGGCGCCTCCCGAGTTGCCTCGTCCCCTTCCGCCTCCGGCGGAGGCGGAAGGGGGATATTGCCGGTTCGGCCGGAGCGCGTCCGTCATCCCAGGATCAGGTTCATCCAGGGGATGCCCTTGGGGGGATGAGACGAGGCGTCCCTGGGGTTGGAGCCCCAACGGTATTCCTGGCAGTTGGTGTACCCGTCCCCATCCGGGTCTTCGTTGCAGTCGTTGACCCTCGGATTCAGGCTGTACTGGACCTCCCAGGCGTCGGGCAGGCCGTCGCCGTCCGTGTCGGACGTGCGGGGGTCGGTCTCGCCCGTATCCAGGACCCCGTTCTTGTTGGCATCCTCGACCCCGTCCTTGAGCCCGTCGTCGTCCGTGTCGTCGTCGCAGGGATTGGTTTCGCCCGAGTCCACCACGCCGTTCTTGTTGGCGTCCTCGACCCCGTCCGAAATGCCGTCGCCGTCCGTGTCCGCATTGTTCACGTCCGTACAGGTCCGGTTCTCGACATCATCCGGAATGCCGTCGTTGTCCGTGTCGTTCAGCAGCATGGGCGCCAGGGCGCTCACCACGTTCCGGACGACCCGGGCCGCCCCGCCGGCCGTCCAGGCGCTCACGCCGCACTGGTTCATGGCGTTGACCCGAAAGTAGTAGGTCCCCGGGTTGAGGCCGGTCTGGCTGTAGCTGGTCAAGGGCCCGGAATACGCGGTCGAGGCTCCCGTAAAGGACGAGTTGCCGGCCCGCTCGAGGGTGTAGGCCGCGGCCAGGCCGGAAGAGCCCCAGGACACGGTGAAGCCGCCGCCGGCATTGACCGACGGGTAGATGATCGACCCGGGAGCGGCCGGTGGAATACAGACGACGATGGCCGGGCCCGCCGTCCAGGTGCTGGTCCCGCAATTGTTCGAGGCATTGACCCGGTAGTAGTATGTCCCGCTGGCCAGGCCGGTCTGGCTGTAGCTGGTCGAAGCACCGGAATATACGGTCTGGGCGTCGGAGAAGTTCGCATTCGTGGCCCGCTGGAGGGTGTATCCGGTCGCCCCGCTCGACGCGGACCAGGACACGGTAAAGCCGCCGTCCGCGTCGGTCGAGGGGTAGCTGATCGAGCCGGGCGCGGCCGGTCCGACGCAGGGCACGGTGACGGCGGCCGTCAGGGTGGCCGAGGCCGACGAGAATCCCACGATCATGATGTACCAGTCGCCGGGCGAGGGACTGTCTGTCGTGCATGTTTCGCTTATGCCGGTTCCGGCAAAGGGCCGGCATTCGTACGTGGATATGGTGGGCGGTTCGTTGTATCGGGTGTACAAATCCGGGTCGCCGGAGACGTTGGTCAGGCCGATATCGAGGCGGGTCGCGCCCGAGGGCACGTTGATGCGATAGTATTTATTTTCGTCTTTGGACACGCTGACCGCAACGCTCTGTCCGTTGACCAGTTCCGTTACCGCGGTCACGGTTAGGGCCGGTCCGGTCCGCCAGGTGCTCGAGCCGCAGGCATTGTCGGCCTTGACCCGGTAGTAGTAGGTGCCGTCGGCCAGGCCGGTCTGGCTGTATCCGGTCGAGGTCCCGATGTACAAGGTGACGTTGTTCTGAAGAAAATTGACGTCCGTGGCCCGTTGCAGGGTGTACGAGGTCGCGTCCGTCACCGAGGCCCAGGAAACGGTGAAA
>JAHJTB010000472.1 GCA_018830135.1 Pseudomonadota bacterium
AAACGACTTTACGAAAAATTATTTCACACTCCCCCGGGAACCACCACCAACACTCAATAAAAATTTTCACCCATTATTGCTGGCAAGAGGGTAGGTCTTCACCACAAGCGATTCTGAAAATCCAGACCTTATATTTCAGCCACTTGCGGCGAATACCCGCCTCAAAATACCTGCGTTCGGGCGCGAATAGCGAAAGTCGGGCTAATGGTTTCTCGACATCACTACGGAACCCGGTGAAAAATCCGGGCCAGGGCGTTCGGGTTAAAACGCCCCCAATTGCATGAGCAGACCGATCTCGTCCTTGAACACCCATTCTTCGGCAATTTTTCCGTCCCGGAACCGGCACATGGCCATGGCGGCTCCAACCACTTCCCGCCCGCCGGTCTCATGCGTTCCGATTCGGCTGGGCAAGACGGCGTTTTCAAAAAAAACGAATTTATGGGACAGCCTGCAGGACAGCAGGTCGCCTTCGGCCATGATGTCGTGGACGGTCGTCTCCATTCGACAAACGATGGCCGTAAAGGCCAGGGATAGAAAGGCCTTGAAGTTGTCAAGTCCCACAATCGGCGCCGGAAACTCGGGCCGGTGGATGACGCAGTCCTCCGTTAACAACTCATCGAGGATATCCACCTGCCCGTTATCCAGGACCTGCTTCAGATACCTGAGAACGATGGCCTTCATTGTTTCGATGGACATGCCGGGGCCTCCCTGATCAGGCCTTGAAATGCCATGGTGATTTCATGCCGAAAAAACTTCGGCCGATGTACCGGCCATGATCGTCTCGATCTCTTCCGTCGTGAACGGGACTTCGGTTTCGCGTTCCGTAAACGCCCTGACCCATTGATCCGTGGGCAGCACGGCGCAGGGCAGCGGGTTGTCGGTGGCCCACATCAGCTTCGAGGCCCCGCATTCGTCGATCAGAAAGCGCAACCATTCGTAAAATTTCTTCGGTCCCCAGGAGACAAAGGAAAACTGGTGGTATGACAGATCGAAGTAGACATTGGGGATCAGCTTGCCGTACATGACCGCTTCCACATACAAATCCATGGCCACGTGGGCGATAATCATCTTGGTATCCGGGAAGCGGGTGGCGGCTTCGGCGATAAAAACCGGCCTTTGCGTGTCCAGGTGAACCGGCGCGGCGGGCTGGGCCCCGGCGTGGAAGACCAGGGGCACGTTCCAGTCCGCGCACTTCTCATACAAGGGGTAAAGAATTTCATCCGTGGCCTTGAACCCAGCCGCCGGATGCAGCTTGAAACCCTTCATGCCCCAGTCTTCGATGGCCTGTTCGCAGTGTTTCAGCGCCCCGGGCCGGCGGGGATCGATGGAGCAGAGGGCGGTAAAGCGGTCGGGATGCTTTTGGGCCAAATCCGCGTATATCCGGTTCGCTTGAAAAACGTGAACCGGCGGGTCGCCCAGTTCGGCCCCGAAGTCCGAACCGAAGATCACGGCCCTTTCGATACCGGCCGCATCCATATCCCGCAGGAATTTTTCTCCGTCCGGATCGTACATGCCTTGAACGATCTGGCTTCTGGCTTCCTCCACGGACAGGTCGAGGCCCATTTTGTTTTTCAGCACCAGGCGCATGGTCCGGGCCATGCCGATCTCGTACGCCTCCGGGATACCCCCGGCCATGAAAAGATGAACGTGGGTGTCGACGATCTTCATAGTGCACCTCCGGTCGATTAAAGGTCTTCAGGAGTCACGCCCGGGATGGGCGTGCCGGGTTCCTTCCCGATTTGGGCCAGGGTCTGCCAGACCCGGTTCTTGAGCGGCAGGATGGGCCGACGCATGTATTCGTCCATGAACTCCTCCTGCCCGACCGTGGGATTCTTGATGCAACGGCCGCGCAGACCCAGGACAAACCGTCCGATGCAGCCCTGGTTGCAGCGGGTGCATCGGATGATTTCGTCGAGCCGCCCCTCCCGGACCTTGTTGACCCATTCCGGATCGGCGATCTGCTGTCTGCCCTGGGAAACCATGTCCGCCCTGCCCTTTTCCAGGACCTCGACGACGTTGTCCGGGTCGTGGACCGACGGGCAGATCAGGGGAATGGCCAGTCCGTCCTTGATGACGGCGGCTTTGGGGACGACCTGGCCTTCGTGATTCGGAAGAAAGTCGTTCATCTTTTCATACGATCCGTCGGAAAGATGAATGAAGTTCGCGTCTTCTTCCTCGCACCGTCTGGCCACTTTCCGGGCGTATTCCGGGCCGAACCCTTCCGGCACTTCGTCCGAGGCGCTGATGCGTACGCCGATGTTGTAGTCCGGTCCGACGTACTTCCGGCAGGAATGGATGATTTCCTTGAGAAAGCGGAACCGGTTCTCGAACGAGCCTCCGTATTCATCGTTCCGACGGTTGGAGCGGGACGACAGGAACTGGTGCAGGAGATAGCCATGGGGAGCGTGAATCTCGAGGCCGTCGAACCCGCACCGCTTGGCCAGCTTGGCCGTACGCCCCATGTCCCTGACCAGGATTTGAATCTCGTCCACGGTGATCTCGCGGGGAGTCTCGCCGTTCATATGGGTGCCCGGGACCTGGTTGGCGAAAGCGATCAGTTCATCCATGTCATCCGTTTCAGGTATGGCCCCCTGATAGCCGCAGGCCCTGAGCAACTGGAACAGGTCAAGACTGTTGATGGCATGTTCCGGATAGGTTCGGTAAGGAATGGGAGACGGGGCCACGGGCTGAACCGCCCCGGCTTCGCTGGTCCCCTGGCGTCCCGCGCCCGGGGAAACCTGGACGAAAAATTTGGCGCCGAAGGAATGGACGTGTTCGACCAGGTCCCCCATCAAGGGCACATAGAGTTCGTTGGCCAGACTGGCGTTGTTGTACTTGCGGTACGTATCCGCCGTGGGGTGGTCCGACCCGCCGACGGCTTCCATGATGATCAACCCGGTTCCGCCTTTGGCCCGGGCCGCATAGTAGGCCATCTGCTGGCGGCTGACGTAATGGTTGGGGTCGGTATAGTTCATGTTCATCGGCGCCATGGCGATCCGGTTTTTGATTTCCACATTGCCAATGGTTATGGGTTCGAATATCGCGTCATACTTGCCCATTTTATTTCCTCATCCTTCAAATGGTAAAAAGTTCGATCCCGCCCGTAACCGGAACGGACGCGCCGGTGATGTACCCGGCCTGTTCCGAAACCAGAAACGTCACCAGGGCGGCGACTTCTTCGGGCCGCCCCAACCGGCCTGCGGGAATCCGTTGCCTGACCCGGTCGAGGAGTTCGGCTCCTTGCTTCCGGACCGGCTCCGTATCGATGAGACCGGGCATCACGGCGTTGACCGTGATGCCCAGCCCGCCGCCTTCAATGGCCAGCGTCCTGGTCAGCCCGAGCAGTCCCGCTTTCGACGCCCCATAACCGGGCGCGGCAAAGGCCCCGCCCCGGGCGGAGATCGAAGACATGTTGATGATCCGGCCCCAGCCTTTTTCGGCCATTTTCGACCAGACGACCTTGGAGCAGTGAAAGGCGCCGATCAGGTTGATCGAGATATCCTCGGCGAAACGTTCGGGGGTCTGGCCGTTCATCAGGGCAAAATTGCCCATGACCCCGGCATTGTTGACCAGTATGTCCACGCCGCCTGATGACCGGGCGACTTCATCGACCACCCGGCGGACCTCGTCCATGCGGGCCACGTCCATCTTCCGGAACACGAGGCGCCGGCCATCAACTTCGGCTTCCGATTCCATCTCGCCGACCGCGCGGTCGGCCGCCACCACCCGGGCTCCGGCATCGGCCAGGCCCTGTGAGACGGCCCGGCCGATACCCCTCGCGCCCCCGGTCACCAGGGCGGTTTTTCCTGACAGATCGATGATCATCAGCTCTTTACTCCGTCCGGCCGACCAGCCGGAACTTCGGCAGGGTGATGTCCGAAGTGACCGGATCAAAGACCACTTCCACGGGCATGTCGCACCGAATCGCGTCCAGGTCGGATTCCACGATGTTGCTGGTCATTCGGAACCCTTCTTCCAGGACGACGATGGCCAGCGCATAGGGCGTGTCGGCGGCAAACTCGGGCGGGGCGTAGTCATAGGTCACGGTAAACGTGAAGATTCGGCCCCGGCCGGACGACTCCTTCCATTCCAGACTGTGCCCCATGCAGTTGGGACAGGTCTGCTTCGGGAAGAAGATGATTTCCCCGCAGTCGGCGCAGACCTGATACAGGAGCTTGTTCGCCTTGCAACCGTCGTAAAACACCTTGCTCAACTGGGTGATCAAAGGCAGGGGTTTGTTGTATCCGCTCATGAATCAGACCTCCCTTCCCAGGACGCCGACGTGAAAGTCCATGCCCACGCCGCCCGATGCGGTTTCCACCACCAGGTTCGCATTGGGGACCTGGCGCTCCCCGGCCTGACCCATGACCTGCCGGGCCGCCTCGACGAGAAGGGCCACCCCGCCCCCGGCGCCGGTGTGACCCTGGGCCATCATGGCCCCATTGGTGGATACGGGAAGCCTGCCGCCGGGCGAAGTATGACCTTCTTGCACGAACCGTCCGGCTTCTCCCCTTTTGCAAATTCCAAGGAGTTCAAGGCCGATGAGAATGAAGGTCGGAAAGGCGTCGTATATCTCGGCCACGTCGACGTCGGCCGGACGGATGCCGGCCATGGCGTACGCGTCGTCGGCCGCCGGCTTCCAGGCTTCCATCAGATCGAGAGGCTGCATGGTCGAGGTGAAGTTGGTGCAGCGGGAGCCCACGCCCAGAAGGTATGCGGGCTGGGGGACCAGACCCCGGGCCCGTTCGGCGCTGGTGACGATGAACGCGGCCGCTCCGTCGGCCAGGACGTTCATCGTCCTTTTCCGGACCGGAGAGGAGATGATCGGCGAGTCCATGACTTCATCGGCCGTCTTCAGGGTGCGCAACATTGCGTTGGGGTTGAGGGCCGCCCATTTTCGCAATGACTCGACCACGGAGGCGATCTGGCGCTCCGTCGTTCCCGTCTCGTGCATGTAGCGATGCTGCAGCATGCCCGCCAGGGCGAGCTGGCTCCAGCCGTAGGGCATTTCGTACTCCTGGCTGATCGAAGCCTTGGCGAACATGGTGATCGCCGTGTTCAGATCGAGCCCCGTGCCCATCCGGTCGCAGTGAACCACGAGAACCGCCTGGGACAGGCCGGCCAGGACCAGCGCGGCCGCCGTTTTCAGCGAGTTGGCCGAACTGGAGCCTCCGGACATGATCTGGAAGTTGCTTTTGGCCGTCCGGCCCAGACCGAGCTCCTCGATCAGCCAGGAACAGACCACATTGGCGTTGTCCAGCGGATTGCTGACCACGCCGATGGGAATCACGGTGTCGATCTCGGCCTTGGGGATGTTCGCGTTCCGGATGGCCTGCTCACAGACGGCCACGGCCGCCTCGATAAAGGACCGCCCGGGATAATGGCCGGTCGGGACCTCGCCAATACCCACGATTGCGGTTTTTCCTCGAATGGTCATGTCTTCGCTCCTTTTCACATACCGGTCAGCATCCGACCGATGATGGTTCTCTGAATCTGGGAAGTACCGCCTCCGATGACTCCCAGCTTGGTGGCCCACAGGCTCTGGCCGATGGGGTATTCGCGCATACAGCCGTACCCGCCGAAAATCTGGACCGCCTTTCCGGCCGACCTTTCGGCCGCCTCGGTGATGAACGTTTTGGCTATGGCCGCATCCAGCCCGATGAATTCCCCCCGATCCTTCTTCCAGGCCAGGTGATAGGCCAGCCATCGGGAGGCCTCCAGGTCCATCTTCATTTCGGCCAGCATGGCCTGAACCAACTGGAACTTGGCGATGGGTTTACCGAACTGGACGCGCTGCTTGGCGTACTCGATACAGAGATTGAGGTCCGACTCCATAAGCCCGACGAACGGGGCGAAAGCAATCCGCTCCCAACCCAGGGAAGTCAGCATGTGCGTAAACCCGGTTTTTTCCTCACCCAGCCGGTTGGCCGCGGGCACCCGGCAGTCATCGAAAAAGACTTCACCCGTGGGCCAGGAATCTCCATCGCGTTTTTTCAAAGGCCTGCCCGTGGTCACACCCGGGCAGGACCGGTCCACGATAAACAGGGTCAGCCCCCCGGCTCGCTCGGACAGATCCACTGAAGCGACCACGATAAAGACATCGGCAATGGGTGCGTTGGAAATAAAGGTCTTGCTGCCGTTGAGGACGTATTCATCGCCTTTCCTCACGGCCCGGGTCCGAAGGCTGGTCGCGTCCGTTCCGGCTTCCGGCTCGGTCAGCCCCAGGGCCCCGATCCATTCTCCGGAGGCCATGACGGGCAGGTATTTTTTCTTCTGTTCGTCCGTGCCGATTTCGGCTATGGGCATGGCCGCCAGCAAGAGGTGGGTGCCCCAGGCTCCGGCCATGCTCAGGTCCCGGCAGGCCGCCGAAAACGTGATCATGGCCAGGACCGTGGTCATGGCGTCGGCCCCGCCTCCCCCGTATTCCACGGGGATGCTCAACCCGGCCAGCCCGTAACCGCAAAGCTTCTTCCACATCTCGAAGCTGAACTCCCCGGCTTCCTCCCGGGCCGCGGCGGTCGGAGCGATCTCGTTTCGGGCGAACTTTTCCACCGCGTCCCGAAAAATCTTTTGTTCTTCAGAAAATTGAAAGTCCATGTTTCTCTCTCTTCACTCCTTTGAAATTCATACCCTGGACGGGAGAGCCACCGTGGCCTCGCCAATGATGGCCGACTCCCCTTTCTGATTGGTCACGCTCAAGGAAAGATCGACCAGGTTTTCCCCGGATTCAGCCTCCTTTCGAGCCACGATCCCCTGAAACGTCAGGGTGTCTCCCGGCCAGACCATGGTTCCGAACCGGAGCCTGTACCGTTTGACTCGCCCGACGCCGGCCCAGTCGGTCACCAATCTGGCCAGCATGCCGCCATGCATCATGCCCATGGCGAAAATGGACGGCAGCCCCACGGCCCTGGCATACTCCTCGTCGTGATGAATCGGCTGAAAATCGCCGCCGGCTCCGGCGTACTTGATGATGTGGGTTCGGGTCACAGTGATGTCGAAGGCAGGCAACGAATCGTTTTCCTTGACATCCTCATAATACCGGCTTTTGTCGGTCATGTAACGGGCCTCCTTCAAACCCAGGATTTCGGAAATCCCTGGAACTGCATCAGCATGTTCTTGCTCATTTCATTGGAAATCGGAGAAAAGGCGCCCTGGGCCGCGTCTCTCAGGTAACGTTGCATGGGGAACTCGTTGCAGATGCCATACCCCCCTAAAATCTCGGCCCCATAAGTGACCGCGTGCCAGGCCCCCTGCGCGGACACCAGTTTGGCCATGGTGGCCTCCATGTGATACGGCCGCCCCTGGTCGCACAGCCAGGCCGCCTTGTAGGTCAGGTTGCGTGCGTTTTCCAGGTTCACGCACATGTCGGCCAGGTAATGCTGAAGGATCTGAAATCGGGCGATGGGGCCGCCAAAGGCCTGCCGCTGCAAGGCGTATGCGCAGGCCTCCTCATACACCGCTTCCATCAGCCCCACGCCCATTGCGGACACCACGACCCGCTCCGGGTTGAGCACGTCCAGCAGCTCGTTCCAGCCATTGCCTCGAGTCCCGAGCAGGTTTTCCCGGGGGACTGCCACGTCCTCGAAAAAAATTTCGGCGGCCGCGCAGGCCTTGCAACTCATCTTGGGTATCTTCCGGATGGTGATGCCCGGCGTGTCGGACGGGACCAGCAGAACACTCAGGGACCGGCTCGGCTTTTGATCCCGTTCGGTCTTGCAGATGGTTATCAAATAATCCGCGACGTGGGCGCCCGTAATGAAGACCTTTTGCCCGTTCAGGACCCACCGGTCCCCCCCGTCCTCGGCAAACGTGGACAAGGCGCCCAGAATGTCCGTGCCTCCGGCCGGTTCGGTCAGGGCCATGCAGGTCTTTATCCGCCCATCACCCAAACGAGGCAGATATTCCATTTTCTGGGCCTCGGTTCCAAGAACCGAGAGGAAACGGTTTCCAAACCCCAGCGAGGTGCCCACGGCCAGGGCCACGGAAGAGGATGCCTTGCAGATCGGTTCAAAGGCAATCACCAGGTCCAGCATTCCCAGCCCCTGGCCTCCGTATTCCGCGGGAATGTTGGACCGGAACAAACCGAAATCCGCTATTTTTTTCCACAGCTCATCCGGGGGATAGTCCTTGTTCTCATCCAGCCACCGGACGTATTCCCGGGTCAGTTCCCGCTGGCAGAACCGTTGGGAGGCCTCCCTGAGCATCCGCTGCTCTTCATTCAACGCGAAATCCATTCGGCCGCCCCCTCAGATTGAAGTCCCCCCGGCCTTGCCCGGGAGAATCTTCGACCTATAAGAAAGAAATCCATTATCAGTTGGCAAGCCGCCGGGGCAGCCCGCCCTCCCTGTTCAATTCAAGGCATCCGGTATGGCCCGCTCGATAAACACGTTGCGGCACAGCACGGCCAATTCGCCGTCTTCTCCATAGTATCGGGCGTCCATCTCCACAAAAGTCATGGTGCCCCCCCGCTTGCCTTCCTTTTCATATATCCGGCCGATGACGACTTCCCCCTTCAGGACCTCTCCGGCGCACACCGGCCGGTAATGGATAATTTCGGTTTCGCCGTGCACGCTGGTGGCCACGTTCATCCCCAGTTTTTCGGTCATCTCCAGGACAAAATTGTCCGAAGGCATGTGATGGGCAAATGCAATGGGATAGGTGACGGGCATCAAGACGTCTGGGAATCCCAGACCCCGGGCATGCTCCCTGTCGGTGTACGCGGGGTTGGGATCGCAGACCGCCTTGGCGAACTCCTTGATTTTTCCGCGTTCCACCGGGAATTCAAACTCGACCAGCACCGAGCCGGACATTTCTTTTTTCACCATGATCGTCTCCTCTGGTTCGCCGCGGCCTCACACCCGCCGCTCTCTGCCTTGCCAGTATTTTTCGCGAAGCTGGGACTTGAGGACCTTGCCGGTCAGGTTCTTGGGCAGGGCATCGATAAAATCCACGGACTTGGGCTTTTTGTACGAGGCCAGGTTCTCCTTGCACAGGGCGATTATTTCCTCTTCCGTGGCCTCCAGACCCGGCTTCAACACCACGCAGGCCTTGACCGATTCGCCCCAGATTTCGTCCGGCACGCCGATCACCGCAGCCTCGAAAACAGCCGGGTGCTTGAAAATGACGTCTTCCACCTCCTTGGGATAGACGTTGTATCCCCCGGTGATGATCATGTCCTTTTTCCGGTCCGCAATGAACAGATAGCCCGCCTCGTCCAGGCTCCCCATATCGCCGGTATAAAGCCAGCCGTCTTTCAACGTCTGGGCCGTGGCCTCCGGGTTTTTCCAGTATTCCTGCATCACCAGCGGGCTTCGGACAATGATCTCGCCGGTCTCCCCGGTTTTCACGTCCCGGCCCTGGTCGTCCACGACGCGAACGTCCGTCAGAATGATTTCCCGTCCGGCCGACCCCAGGCGTTTGACCTGCTCCGGCCTGCCGTCCACGAGGTGTTCCTCCACCTCGAGGTTCGAAATCATGGGACACTCGACCAGCCCGTAGGTCTGGTTGAAGTGATTGCCGAAGACGTCGATCGCCTCCTTGATTTTCTCCACGGACATGGGCGCGGACGAGTAGCAAAGATTGCGCAGGTTGGAAAAGTCGTAGTCCCGTATCCCCGGATAGGCCAGCAGAAAATAGATGATTGTGGGCGCAAGCCACATGGTGGTCACCTTTTCGGTCTGGATAAGGCGCAGAATGAAATCCAGGTCCATGTGGCTGACCAGGACGTTCTTCACCCCCATGACCAAATGAGGACCCACCAGCAGTCCGGACCCATGATTGGTCGGAGCGATGTACAGGGCCACGTCGGTCTTCCTGATGTCCAGGAGGGACTGAATCATCATGGTCATGATCAGCCAGTTCTTTTGGGTGTGGACCACGCCCTTGGCCTTGCCGGTCGTACCCGAGGTGTGAAGTATGCACAGCACGTCGTTCTCATCCACCCCGGCGTCAAAAGGTTCGTCGCCGGCCTGATCCATCTGGTCGTCGTACGAAAGCATGCCTTCGCACTCCCCCCCGTGCACGATGAAATGACGGCAGCTGGTCAACTGGTCCCGGATCGAGGCGATCCCCTGGGCGAACTGCCCTTGGAGGACGACCGCTTTGGCCTCGGCATTGTTCAGATAATGGGCATGCTCGTTGGGGTGATTTCGAAAATTCAAAGGCGCCCAGACCAGACCCGACTTGATCAGGGCGTACTGGGCCGCCAGGACCATGACCGAGTTCTCGCCCAGGACGGAAACGGCATCCCCTTTTTCAAGGCCCAGTCCCCGGAAGACATTGGCCAGTTTGTTGATCTGAACTTCGAACTCCCGGTAAGTGACCTGCTGATCGCCGTGAATCAGGGCCACCTGGCCGGGATAGTACATGAACCCCCTCTTGATTACCCCCCAAACGTTCATGATCCTGTTCTCCTTCCGGAATTTTGATGTTTCACGATCACACTACTATCCATTACCCCAAAGATAGTGTTCACTATTTTTTGAGACAAAAAA
>JAHJTB010000473.1 GCA_018830135.1 Pseudomonadota bacterium
CCCGGAAAGCTTGAGGAAAAAGTCGTGCTTGACCGCGTTTTGGATCAGATTCAGCGTCAACTTGCCGATCTTGAATCCGAAACGCTGCTCGAAACGGATGGCCCGGAAGACCCGGGTCGGGTCCTCGACAAAGCTCAGATTGTGCAGGACCCGGACGTAACCGTCCTTGATGTCCTTGAGGCCCCGAAAGTAGTCGATGACCATGCCGAAGTCGGATTCGTTGAGCCGGATGGCCAGGGTGTTGATGGTGAAGTCCCGGCGGTAGAGGTCCAGGCGGATGGAGCCGCCCTCGACCACGGGCAGGGCGCCGGGCTCTTCATAGTACTCGAGGCGGGCCGTTGTGACGTCCACCTTGTAGTTTTCGGGAAAGATCAGGACCGACGTATTGAACTTGCGGTGATGGCGGACCCGGACGCCGTCGTGCGCCCTGGCGAACACTTCGGCGAAACGAATCGCGTCGCCCTCGATGACCACGTCGATGTCCAGGTTGTCCTGGCGAAGGAAAAGGTCACGGACGAAGCCGCCCACCGCGTAGGCCCCGAACTCGAGCCGGTCCGCGGTCCGGCCGATGTCGGCCAGCAGGTCCAGAACGTCCCGGGGCAGGCGTTCCCGCATCAGGTTCAGTATCTTCTTTGTCCGGCCGGTCTTGTAATCGGCCGCGCCCTCGATCAGCGAACCGGGGACATTGGCCTCGCTGGCCAGGATGTTGAGCAGATCGGTTCGGGTGATGACGCCCACGGCCCGTCCGTCGACCGTCACCGGCACGACCCGCTGTTTCTGGTCCACGATCAGGGCCTGGATTTCGGCAAAGGTGGCATCGGGTCCCACCACCCCGAATTCCGGGTTCATGAACTCGGAGACCGGATAGCCCGGCAGGCCGTGATACAGGGCCTTGGCCACGTTCTGCCTCGATATGTACCCGATGACCTTGTCCTCGTCGTCGGATACCAGCAGCACGTTGATGTCGTAGCGGACCAGGGCCGTCCGGGCCTCGGTCAGCGTGCTGTCCGGTTTGACCGATATGACCGGGTAGGCCATGATGTCCTTGGCCGTTCGAACCGGTCCCAGAACCCGGTTGAGAACCTGCAGCAGTTTGGACGAAGCCTGAGGCAGGGTCAGACCCTTGACCGTGGCCGCGGCCGCCGAAGGATGGCCGCCCCCGCCCATGAGCGAGGTGATCTCGGAAACATCGACCTGGGGAATGCGACTGCGGGCCACCAGATAGATTCGGCCGTCCATGCTGGCCAGAGCGAACATGACGTGGATACTGTTCATGTCCATTATCTTGTGGACCAGCACCGCCAGTTCGTCAATGTACTGCTCGCTGGTGGCCGAGGCGATGGCGAGTTCGACCCCGTTGATGATGTGGGTCTGGGAGGATTCCAGGAGTTCATTGAGCAGATTGAGCTGGTCGACCGTCAGCTCCCGGCTGATCATCTCGGAGACCACGTTCAGGTCCGCGCCCTTCTCCAGAAGCCGAGCCGCGGAGATGTAGTCTCGCGGCGTGGTGGAACGGAAGGTGAAAGAGCCGGTGTCCTCGTAGATGCCCATGGCCATGACCGTCGCCTCCTCCGGGCTGAGGGGCACGTTCAGTTGCGTCAGGATTTCCGTCAGGACCGTGACCGTGGCACCGACCGGCTGGACGATTTCGACCTCGCCCTTTATATCGCCCGGGGCGTCCGGATGATGGTCGTAAACGTGAACCGACAGGCCCGGGTTGTCCAGGATGCCGGCGAGCTGGCCGATCCGTTGCGGCTGGCGGGTATCGACCAGGATCAGGCGCCTGACGTCTCCCATCCTGACGTCTTTGACCCGGACGACGTTGAACAGGTACATCATGGACTGGATGTAGAAATTGCGCAGGTTCTTCTCCTGGGAGCCGGGGAAGACCATCACGGCCCCGGGATAGAGCTTGCTGGACGCGATCATGGAAGCCACGGCGTCGAAGTCGGCGTTGACGTGGGTGGTGATGACCTCGAGTTCCCCTTCCGGCAACGGTTCGATGCTCGGCGGCCTGGCCTGGTCGGTAGTCATGGGCATGGTCGACACGTTTCGTCAGGCCCTGGGGTGATGCGCCGCGTGGATCTGCTTGAGGCGCTCGCGGGCCACGTGGGTGTAAATTTCCGTTGTTGAAATGTCGGCGTGGCCCAGCATGGTCTGGACGACACGCAGGTCGGCTCCTCGGGACAGAAGGTGGGTGGCAAAGGAATGACGCAGGCCGTGGGGGCTGATTGCCCGCCGAATGCCGGCGGCCAGGGCGTAGTCCTTGATTTTGCGCCAGAAATACTGGCGAGACAACCGGCCTCCGCGCCGGTTCACGAAAAGGTACGGGCTGGAGCGCCGCCCCAGCAGCGAGGGCCTGGCCCCTTCCAGGTATCGCTTGACCCAGGTCAAGGCGGCGTCGCCGAAGGGGACCAGGCGTTCCTTCGAACCCTTGCCCATGGTCCTAAGATACAGGGCTTCCATGTGAATCTGACCCAGCCGAATGTCGAGCAGTTCCGATACCCGGAGCCCGGTCGCGTAAAGCAGCTCCAGCATGGCCTTGTCCCGCAGTCCGCCCGGCGCGTCCGCATCCGGGGCGGCCAGGAGGGCCTCGACCTCCTCGATGGACAGAACCTTGGGCAGCTTGACCGCCCGGTGAGGCGCTTCGATGTCGGCGGCCGGGTTCCGCTCCATCAGGCCTTCCCGGACCAGAAAGACGTAAAATCCCTTGATGGCGGACAGGAAGCGGGCCCTGGAACGCGATCCGATGCCGGCCTTGTCCAGGTCCAGCAGCCAGGCCATGACCGTGGACCGTCCCGCGGTTTCCGGCCCGGACAGGCCCCGGTCGGATAGGAATTCCAGATACCGGCGCACGTCCCGGCCGTAGGCCTCGACCGTGTTGGCCGCCAGACCCCGTTCCACCCGGAGGTGGTCCAGGAAGATATCCCTGTAATGATCGGTCCTAGTCTCCACCGGCGCTCCCATAAAAAATAGAGGGCCCATGCCCTCCACTCCTGTAATGACCCCTGGTACCTGGCCGCCCGATTTCTTTCAGGATAACAGAGGCCCGCCTTGCAGTCAAGTCAAGGATTCAGTGGACCGGGATAAATCCAGCCGCCCGCGCGGCCTCCGGCCGAAGGACGACCCTGCCGCCCTGGTCCTTTCATTCCAATATGGGGAGAACGTCGGTTGGAGCCCCGAGGCCGATGAGGCGGACCTTGAGCCGCCGGGGCCAGAGGTCCGGGCGGGCCAGGCGGCGGCGACTTTTCAGAACCCGGGCCAGGCGTCCGGTTTCCAGGGCCTGTTCGGCGTAAACAAAGGTCTCCAGGGCGTCCACGATGTCCGCGATTTCGGAAGCCAGGCCCGGAAAGGCAGCGGCCAGGCGGCGTCCGTATTCCCTCGGCGTTTCAGATGGACGGCGGGGCAGGCCGCCGCGTCGCCCCCAGCGCAGCAGCCCCTGGTACACGGCCAGCGGATCGGAGGGCCCTTTGGCCAGGCGTCGCGCCAGTCCGACGAGGCGTTTGATAAGTCTCCCAAGGGTCCGGAGCGGATCGAAATCCGACTCGAGGGCCGGGCCGGTCCGGTCGGGTTCGGACATGAGCCAGACCCAGGCGCAGTGGAGCAGAAATGCAGCGACCAGGAGGGTTGCCAGAAAAAAAGTGACTACGGCCGCCCAGGCCAGGATCGTCCCCAGGACGTCCCCCCATCCGGAGGGCTCGAAAGCGGACGGGGAGGGGGCCGGTGGCGGCAGCCCGGACCCGCCGGGCTCATCCGTCGTCCGGGACCGGGGGGCGAACATGAAGCGGAGAAGGGCGATGAGAACGGGCATCAGGGGACGGGCCGCCGCTTTCAGACCCACATACAGGGTTTCGGCCGTGTCGGTCAGCAGGGGCAGGAAAAAAGTCAAGGCTCCCGTTCCGATCAGCAGGGCCGCCGCCGTGAAGACCAGGACAGTGCCCAGGCCGCTGTATTCCGTCCGAAAGGTCTTGAGCACATCGCCTCGGATTCTGGCCAGGCCCAGGGCCAGCAGGCCGAAACTGAAAAAGGAGACCAGGAGCGTCGGCCCGGCCGGTTCCGGAACGGTGTACCCGAACCGGGCCCTCAAGGCGAACCGGAATAGAAACAGGAAGACAAAGGCCGACAAACCCAGATCGAAACGCTGGGTCGTGGCATCATAGTCGATGGCGCGGCGGGACCAGGTCAGGCCGCCGATCCAGAAGGAGGCGGCCAGGCCGGTTTCGAACAGGACGGCGATCCAGAACGTCGGGGGATGCGAGCTTCCGAGCAACCCCTTCAGCCAGGCCGATTGGAACAGTCCATGTCCACCGCCGTGAAAGTGATAAAGCCAGACCAGAATGGACGCCGCCAGGCCGATCCCGTGAAGGACCGGCATCCAGACGCGTCTGGTCCGGCGGCGCCCCAACGCAGTGGCCAACAGACCGGCTGCGAAAAAAGATGTCGCGGCTCCGATCCAGGGAATCGTGAGCTGAAGCAGGGCCAGGGTCAGATAGTTGATCCAGGCGCAACGCCAGGTCAGTTCCATGCCGGCCGCGGCGGCCCGGATAAGCGATTCGTTTCTCATGTTCCGGGCTCGAGGGCCAGGAGCTGATCCA
>JAHJTB010000474.1 GCA_018830135.1 Pseudomonadota bacterium
CCAATACGAGAAGGCGTCCGTTGACCGGGACCGGTCCCTTGGCCGGCCCGCCGTCCGACCGGTGGACCAGGAAGGCGACCGGCCGGCCGGGCCGGCCGAGTAAGGCCCCGACGGCCGCCGCGTCGTCGTCGTATTCGAAGGTGCAATAAACAAGGCTCGTACCCGGGGCCCGGGCCGAGCCCGGCAGGGGCCCGGTCGAAAAACGGCCGGCGGGCTGGAATCGCAGGCGGGCCAGGGTCTCCAGAATACGGTCCGGCCGGCGCACCACGAGGTTTGCGGCGATTCGGCCCGATCCTCGGCCGGCCAGGACGCCGTTGGCGGAAAGGCCCACCTGGGCCCCGTCCCGGTCCAGGGCCACGGTCAGGGAGGCCAATACTTCCAGGGCGCTTTCAAAGGCCGCTTCGGCCTCGTGCTCCACGAAACCGGACACGTCCAGCATCAGGAGGACCTTGGCCTGGGACGAGGGTTCGAAGACCTTCTCCTGCCATCGCTGGTGGCGAGCGCTGGCCCGCCAGTGGATGAATCGCGCCGGGCGGCCGGACTGGTAGTCGCGGGTGCCCATAAGATAGACCGGGTCCACGACCGGGCTTCGGAAGCCGGGCAGACCGAACAGTTCCCGTTTCAGCCACGGCAACGGCCGAAGCACCACTCGCCTCGGATAGACCACGATTTCCGATTCCGCGCCGGTCCCGTTCTCGATGGGAAACAGCCCCAATAGGTCACCCGACCGGACGCGGTCCGGACCCAGGCGAAAAACGCCCCGGCGGTCGGCGGTCAGTTCCCAACGGAAGCAGGCCGTCTGGCGCCCGAACAGAGCCGCGTTCCCCATGGACGTCGGCGTCTCGTCGATCCGGCGGACATCCCGGGCGAAAGGCGGGGAGGCCTGAAACCAAAAGGGAAGGACGCTCCGGTTTTCGGCCGACATCTCGAGCGTGAAGACTTCTCCGGGAAAGATTCGGCCGCGGTTGACGGCCAGGTCGAAGCTCAGGCCGGATCGGGCCATCCGGCTCCAGGACCAGGCCAGACCGAGCACCCCGAAAACGGCCAGGCCCAGCAGGATCAGGTCCTGTTCGCCGTTAAGCAGGGCGGCCAGCAGGATCGCGCCCAGGATCGCCCAGATCAGGGGCATCGTGTACAGACTGGGCGGCCGCTCTGGCCGGGCCGTCGTCATTTCAACGGGCCGCGTCGACCGGCGGGCTGGTCCGGTCCAGGATTTCCCCCAGAAATCGTTCCGCGCGTTCTCCTCGCAGGCGTTCCTCGTCCTTGAGTATCAATCGATGAGCCAGCACCGGCTCGGCCACGTCCTTGACGTCGTCGGGCAGGACATGGGGCCGTCCGCTGAGCGCGGCCCGGGCCTGGGCCGAACGCATGAGCGCCAGCGAGGCCCGGGGACTGGCGCCGTAACGAAGGGCCTCGTGAGTCCGGGTCGCCTGGACCAGTTCGGCGATGTAGGCCCGGACCGGCGGCGAAACATGGATCAGGCGGCAGGCCGTCCGGATGGCCGTGATTCGATCGGGCGCGGCCACGGCCGGCAGGTCGTCCAGGGGATTTTCCTGCTGGAAGCGGGCCATGATGGCCTGTTCCTCGTCAAAAGTGGGATAGCCCAGGCGGATTTTCATCAGAAAGCGGTCCAACTGGGCCTCGGGCAAGGCAAAGGTCCCTTCCAGCTCGATCGGGTTCTGGGTGGCCAGGACGATGAAGGGGCGGGGCAGGGGATAGGTCTGGCCATCCACGGTGACCTGGTGTTCCTCCATGCTTTCCAAAAGGCTGGCCTGGGTCCGGGGCACGGTCCGGTTGATCTCGTCGGCCAGCAGCACGTTGGCCATGACCGGACCGGGCTGGAAACAGAACTCCCCGGTACGCTGGTTGTAGATGTTGAAGCCCGTGATGTCCGCGGGCAGCAGGTCCGGGGTGAACTGAATCCGCTTGTAAGTCCCGCCGATGCTCCGGGCCAGGGACTTGGCCAGCAGGGTCTTGCCCAGGCCGGGCACGTCCTCGATCATGACGTGGCCTTCGGCCAGGACCGCGGTCAGCAAAAGATCAATGGCCCGCTTTTTACCCACGATCACCCGGCCGATGTTTTCCTCGATCAGCCGGCAGGTTTCGAAATCAAAGTCCATGGTGTTTTCCCGGTGTCGATCTATCTGGTTATCGAAAAGTCGCACCCGTATTTTAACATGTTTTTTCGACCGGATCACCTGATGCAGGGTCCGGGCCGATCCGGTATGATATACAGGCAGGAGAGGAACGACAAGGGGGATGATCGATGAGCGCGGACGAACTGCGCCTCAAGGCCTACCGGCTCGCGGACGCCTATCGGGCCGGACTGTGGCCGGAACTCGAGGGCCGGGACTGGGACGGTGTCTGGGCCTTTCTGGTGCGGGAACTCGGACGCCAGTGTCCAGGCTTCACCAGCCGCGAGTGTGGCCAGGCCCTGAATCAGGGCTTTCAAGACTCGCGCTGAGAAGGGGGAAAACCGGCCATCCGAATCTAAGGCGCAGTCCCGCCTGTCGCGGAGGCCACAGTAGGGCCTTCATGGCGGTCCAATGCCGTGCAGTCCTCGGGATACCGGCTTGACATCAAGAAAATACAAGGCTATTGTGAAGCCGAATAAGATAATAATTTGTTTTTAGGCCAGTTTTTCGATGGTCGCTTAGTTTGGAGGCATCAGGTTCTCCGCGCCGATACGAGGTCGGCAGCCAAGGAGATGGGAGGATCGGAGGGCCGGAACAAAGGACCGAGCGTCAACCGCCGCGTCATTCATTCAACATTTTAAAAGTTGCTTCGGGAAACACGTTTGCGTCAGTAGCCCTGTGCTTGGCAAGTTTCACGTTATCGCTCCGGGAGGTGAATAATGTTTAAAAGGCCGGGACTGAATGTCGTGGATTGTATCAACTTGAATGCTAAATTCCGGGGAGGACACACCGCGTTCGTGTGCCGTGAAAGGCGCGTGACATGGAAGGAATTCAGTGAACAAACAAACCAGGTCGCCAACGCCCTGATCCGGGCCGGCCTCAAAAAAGGCGACAAAGTCAGTCTGCTCTGTCTTAACGGCATTGATGAAGTGGCGGTTTTATTTGGCACCATGTTGGCCGGAGGCGTGATCGTTCCACTTTCATTGCTGTTGACTCCCGACCAGATTGCCTCCCTGACCAAGGATGCGGGGTCCAGGTTCTTCTTCGTGTTTTCACCCCTGGAACCGTTGCTGAATCCCGTACTGGGGCAGATTCCTCTCATTCCAAAAGAGAACCGGGTGGCCATCGGATTCGAGGGTGAGCAATACACGTCATTTACAGGTTTTATCGAAGGGGCTTCCCGGGAGGTCCCTGACGTCCTGCTGGGCGATGAAGACGAGGCATGCATCATCTATTCTTCAGGCACCACCGGC
>JAHJTB010000475.1 GCA_018830135.1 Pseudomonadota bacterium
GAATACTCGGCCCGCCAAGCCTCCAGGGCCGAGTCTCGGTCAACGGGCCTCGATGTCCGGACCGCCTCGATCCGGGCCGGCTCGGGCGGGTCGGTCGCCCCGCCGTCGGATATGGCCAGCAGCGTCCGGGCCAGAAAGGCCCCGCCGCCCAATACACCGTTGACGTCCAAAAACTCCTCCCGCGAATAGTAATCCGCTCCACACGGCTTATCGGCGATTTTTTCTCGGAACTTGAAGAAAAAATCAGCGTAACGGCCCGGTGACCAGACGGACGTCGTCGATCCAGACCGTGCCCCGGCCGTTGACGACCAGGTTGAGTTTGACCCGGTCCGGCTTTTGCCCTTTTTGCAGGAAAAACGGGGTTTCGACCGAAGACCAGTCGTTGGTCCCGCTGAGCTGGTCATGAAGCCCCCGGGAAAAGTATTCGCCCAGCCCGGGAAAGCGGCACCACATTTCCAGAAAAACCGTCCCCTGGACATCGCGGGTTTTCAGGCGGGCCTGGTAGATGAGACGGGCGTTTTCCACATCGAGGCCCTGGACTTCGAAAAGACGAACAACGCGGGGGGCCCGGGCGGTGACGCGGATGGAGCCCTTGCCGTCCGTACTGACGGCCGGGTCCGGGGCGACGTCGGTCCGTGATATGACCTCCATGGTCTGATCCAGGGGAAACCGGCGAATTTCTTCGGCTTTGACCGGATGCGCCTCAAGGGGCCAGCAGGCCAGGGCCAATGCGGCGGTCAGGACCATGATTGCTTTGCGGGTCATGGGTTTTGCCTCCTCCTGGTTACCGGAGGGTAAAAATTCCGGTTGACAATGTATCATAGAAAATGGTATCTGCCTCGACAAGGGTATATGAAAAAACTCATTCACTTTACCTTGACTGCCGAACACAGAAACATTTTTTTATGTTTTCTGGTGTCCATTTCGCTGATGAGCGGCTGCGTGACCCAGCAGGCGGTCGCTCCAGGGCCCGACCCGCCGCTTTTACTGCCGGCTTCCGACTGGACGCCGGCAGTAAAGGCGGCGGGAAGAGGCAGCCGGTATTATCCGCCCTTTCCGCTGGTCTTTCCGCCGACCACCGGCCCGGCCATCCTTGACGAAGAAGGGTTCGGCCCGGGGCGGGATTCCGATTCCGATGAGCTGTCTCCGGTCCAGACCGTTCTGGCCACGGCCTATTCCCAGATGGGCAAAGCCTATCGATACGGCGGAACCAAGCCGGATACCGGCTTTGACTGCGCCGGATTCGTTCAGTGGGTCTTTAACTGCCACGACATGAAACTGCCCCGGACGACCGGCAGCCAGATGAAAACGGGTTCCCGGGTTCAAAAAGAGGAGCTTCAGGCCGGCGACCTCGTTTTTTACTGGCGCGGCCGCGGCCGACGGGCTCATCATGTGGGCATCTATATTGGAGACGGCAAGTTCATCCACAGCCCCCGGACCGGCGACCGGATCAAGATATCCCATGCCTTCGACAGCTACCACAAAGCCCGCTTCATCCAGGCCCGCCGGCTGATTGACGACCCCAACGCGGCGCCGTTGCCTGAAACCCTGGCCGAGCGGATCGTGCATCAGGCCGCGGCCGCCCGCGCCGCAAAGGCCGGGACCGCAACGGCCCGCGCCGCCGTTTCGCCCGAGCCGGCCACCAGGGCTTACCGGACTTACAAGATTCAGCAGGGCGACTCTCTCTGGACCCTTGCCCGCAAGTTCAAGGTCCCGGTGAAAGACCTGCGACAGGCCAATGGCCTGGGCAAGAAAGCCGTCCTTCGCGTCGGACGTCAACTGACCATTCCCGGCCGTCCGCTTTCCGGGAAAGGCTCGGCGTCCGTCGAGGCCCGGCGGTCAGGCCAGTACTCGGTGGGCATGTTCTAAACCGGGTTTGACCCGCCCGGCCGATTTGTTTACAATACGACATTAAGATATTGTGTGTGTGGGCGATTCATCCGCAAGGGGCATGTTTCGTCCGAGGAGCGTGTATGGGCGAAACGGACATAACCCTGGAAGCCTGGATCGAACAGGCCGGCCCGGGACTGGACGGTAAAAAGCGGGAACTTCTGGATATTTTCAAACGCGACTGGTGGGAAGGGAAAAGCCTGAACCCCTTGCTCTTTCCCGAGGCCCTGGCCCCCTCGGGGTGGGCCAGGCAGTTCGACTGGTTTCTCGATGTGGAAACCTTTGACGCCCCGCCTTTGGATGTCGGGCCGGCCCCGATTTGCCAGGTGCCGCCGCCAAAGCCGGCGCCCGAACCCGCCCCATCCATCCAGGACGGCGCCACCGTGGTCGTCGATTCGATCCCGGTCCCTGAAATTCAGTCCAGCGGGGATTCCAGCGAAACGGACAAAACCGTGGTCATCGACGCCGAAACCGCCTTGAGGCAGGTTGCGGCAACGGCCGCCCGGACCGAAAAGCGCAAGCCGGCCCCGAAGAAGACCGCCCCGGGTAAAAAAGAGCCTCAAAAAGCCTCGGGCCAGCCGGCCCTGGAAGCAAAGCCGACTCCGCCCTCCGAGGACATGGAACTGGACCTGGACGATCTGGTGGGCGAGGACTGGAACAAGGACTGATCCCCCCGTTTTAACCCGGCTCAGCCTCCAGACCCGTGCCGGTCGTCCGCGCGGCGTCCGGAACGGCGTCCAAAAGGAATATTCAGCTTTTTCATTCGTTTCCTGAGCGTTGACGGGTTGACTTCCAACAGACGGGCCGCCCCGGCCGGCCCATGCACCCGTCCACGGGTCATCTGAAGGACCCGCCGGATGTGGCGGGCCGTCACTTCGTTCAGGGCCAGCGGTTCCTCGGGCAGGACCATGGGCCCAATCGAGGCTTTTTCCACGGTCCGGCCCCCGAGGTCCGGAAAGACCAGCGGGCCGCCCCGACTGAGAATCAAGGCCCGTTCCACCGCGTTCTCCAGTTCCCGCACGTTGCCCGGCCAGGCATAGTCCAGCAAAGCTTCCATGGTCCCGGGGGCGATGGCGGTCCGGCTGCGCAAACCCAGCTCGCGCGACTTTTTCTGGATGAAATAGTGAACCAGGGCCGGAATGTCGGCCGGCCGTTGCCTGAGCGGCGGAATGAGGATCGGGAAGACCCGGAGCCGAAAATACAGGTCTTCCCTGAAGCGGCCCTGGGCCAGCATGGCTTCCAGGTCCCGGTGCGTGGCGGCAATGACCCGGATATCCACCCGGATGGGTTCGGCCCCGCCCAGACGTTCAATCTCCCGCTCCTGGAGGACCCGCAACAGCCTGACCTGGGCCTCGGGCGACAGCTCCCCCACTTCATCCAGAAAGATCGTTCCGCCGTCCGCCCGTTCGAAACGGCCCCGCTTTTGAGTCAGGGCCCCGGTAAAGGCCCCTTTTTCATGGCCGAACAGCTCGCTGTCCATCAAGCCCTCGGGAAGGGCCCCGCAGTTGACCTTGATCAAAGGGCCGTCACGGCGCGCCGAAGCCTGGTGGATGGCCGAGGCGATGACCTCTTTTCCGGTCCCGGTTTCACCCAGGAGCAGAACCGGACTGGACAGCGGGGCCACCTGGCGGACCAGGTCCATGACCCCCTTGAGGCCGAAATCCGCGCCAACGATCTCCTCCCCGACCGTCCGAAGCAACTCGTCCTTCAGATACCGGTTGTCGTCGGCCAGAAGGTCCTTTAGCTTGAGAACCTCGCAGAAACGCAGGTGATTGGACAGGGCCACGGCGAACGGCTCGTTGAGCAGGGACAGCAGACGGGCCTGGGCCGGCGTATACGGCCGCCCCTGGGCGTTGATCACGATCAGAGAACCCAGCATCGCTCCTTCCAGCTTGAGCCGCATCAGCATGGCCGGCCAGTCCGGCATCCCCACGGCCTCGGCCTGAGGACGGGTCAGCGGGTCCAGGCGAAGCCCCTCGATGACGCGGACATGGCTGGACCGGTCCGGTTCATCGTACCAGGTCTCGATGACCCGGCGGACCGGAGCGGGCTGGCGGATTTCAGTGGCCAAGGCCATCCCGCCTTCAACCCGGGCCCCGGCAATCAGGCGGGTGATGCCCGGCTCCCGCTCGTAAATGGACAGGGCCAGGCCGTCGGCCGGCATGGCCCTGCCTATGACCAGCAGGCTTTGCCATAAGGCCTTTTCCATGTCCAGGCTGCCGCAGACGCTCAAGGTGGCATCCCGGAAAAAGCGGTTTTCATCCGCGGTCTTCATGGTCTTCATCCCCCGCAAATTGTCCCATGGTCAAAAGTATCACATTAAATGACTATAGGACAATAATAATTGGACCATAGGGCATAAGACCAATTCCTCAAATAATAACCATTTAAATTTACAGGATAAAGTAAATTGGCCTCCGTTTTGCCCGTGTCCCGGGGCAGACAACGATCCCCAGGAGGCGGAGCATGGCCTGGATGGAAATGATCCAACTGCGATGCACCGAACCGCCCCGGCGGCTTCTGGGCCGGGAACTGCCGGCCTGGGCGGAGGAAGCCCGCCGCTCCGAAGGGCTGGCGGAATTCCGCGCCTTTGTCCACGCGGTATTTCCCGGCGACCTCTGCCTGCTTCTCATGTGGGATGCTCCCCGGCCCGGTTCGGGGGCCAGCCCTTTGGGCCGGGGACTGGTCGAGGTCCTGAAGACGGCCGGCCTGGTCGACCGATCGGTCTGGATCGAATGGCTGGTCGAGGCGGACGAATAGGGATGTTTTCCCGGACCGGGTTAACCCGGGTTTCTGACCGGGTTCCGTAGCGAGGTCGAGAAATCATTAGCGAAACGCGAAGTTGGAGGAGATTTTGGCCGCAGGCACATCAAGGCGATATGTTGAGGACCAAAATCTTCGAAACGAGAGTTGCAGCAAGGATTTCCCGGCCGCAGCAGGAAGCGGGTCAGAAATCCGGGTTTAAGGAGGCGGAAATGACGCGGATGATATGGATTGGAGCCGTCATCGTGGTTCTGGCCGCGGCGGCCCTTTTGTATTTCAAGGCCGGCCCGGGCCGATCGCGGCTTTCGGGCGAGGACGGGACCGTTTATGACGGGTACGTTCGGCGGTCGGACTATTTGAGCAAGCGGGACGGGACCAGGCTGGCCTACGACCTGCTTCTGCCCAGCCGGGACGGGCGCCCGGCCCGGGAGCCGTTGCCGGTGCTCTTTGCTCTGACCTCGTACCTGAGGGCCAGCCAGATGGTCCGGGAGGGTCGGGTCTTGCACGCGGAATTTTTCGGACTCAACTGGATGGCCCGGGCCTATCTCTGGACGGCGGCCCGTTTGTCCGGAGGCGGATATGTCGCCGACCAGACCAAACGGGACCCCTGGCTGGTCCGGATGCTGGAGCACGGGTACGCGGTGGTGGTGGTCGAGCTGTCCGGAACGGGAGCGTCCGAGGGCACGGTTCAGCCCGCCTTTCGTCTTATTGCCGAGGAGGCCCGGGAGGTCCTGGACTGGATCGCCGGCCAGCCCTGGTGCAACGGCCGCATCGGCATGTTCGGCAAGTCCTTTGTCGGCATGACCCAGTACGCGGCGGCCAGTACGGGCCATCCCGGCCTCAAGGCCATTTTCCCGTGTTCGGCCTCCTTGGACATGTGCCGGACCCTGGTCTATCCAGGCGGGATTTTCAATACCGGGTTCAACCGGCTGCTCAGCGAATCCACGGGCATTCTGGAGACCCTGATCGTGCCGGTGGACTCGGACGCCGGGGGCAAGGAACTGGCGCGAATCCTGGAGGAGCGCCGGAAAGGGTTCAGTCTCGACCAGTCTTCGGAGCGGGGTTTCCGCCGGAGTCCATATGGGGACAGTCCCAGCAGTCATCCGCTGGGGGCCCGGCTGTGGGAGGACATGGGGCTGTATACGCTGCTCGATGCCGTTCGGGCCTCGGGCGTGCCGGTTTACAACATGGGCGGCTGGCTGGACATTTTCACCCGGGACACGCTGCTGTGGCACCGGAATCTGAGTGCGCCCCGGCGGCTGACCGTCTGCCCGCTGGACCACAGCCGGATCGGACGAAAAGGCGGCGAACTGGACTTCGGGTCCGAGGCCCGGCAATGGTTCGACTATTGGCTCAAGGACATCGACACCGGCATCATGGACGAAAAGCCGGTCCGCTATCGGGTCATGGGCGCCCCGGCGGACCGGGCCTGGAGAACGGCCGAAACCTGGCCGCCGCCAGAGGTCCGGCCGGTCCGGTTTTATTGCGGCTCGGACGGGCACGGCAAAGGCGGTCTGATCCGCCGGAGGCCGGAGGCGGGGGAAGCCGGAGACGAATACACCATCGAC
>JAHJTB010000476.1 GCA_018830135.1 Pseudomonadota bacterium
CCACCGCCTGGGCCGCGAGTTCTCCGTGGGCCTCAACGTAGGCAAGCCCCAGGTCGTCTACCGGGAGACCATCAACCAGGAGGTCGAGGCCGAAGGACGTTTCGACCGGGAACTGGGCGGTTCGCCCCACTTCGCCGCCGTCTGGCTCAGACTGCGGCCGCTTAAACGGGGATCGGGCATACGCTTCTACAGCGGCCTGGAAGAAGGCGCATTACCCCGGCCCTTCCTCGATGCCGTCGAAACCGCCATACTCGAGTCCACCTCCAGCGGCGTGCTCATGGGCTATCCCATCCTGGACGTGGCCGTGACCTTGTTCGACGCCCAGGCCAAGGACGGCGTATCCACGGATACCGACTTCCGCATCGCGGCCAGCCAGGCCTTTCAGGAAGGCTGCCGCAACGCCGAACCGGTCCTGCTCGAACCCATCATGCGGGTCGAGGTCATCGTGCCCGACGAGTTCACCGGAGAGGCCATCTCCGACATCAACACCCGGCAGGGCAAGATCGATAACATCGCCAGCCGCAAGGCGGTCAAGGTCGTCGAGGCCATGGTCCCGCTATCGGAGATGTTCGGGTACTCCACCGCCCTCCGCTCGGCCACCCAGGGACGCGGCACCTTCACCATGCAGTTCTCCCATTACGACCTGGTGGAACGGAAAAAGAAGTAGGCCGCTCCAGGCGGCTTTACATCGTCCCCAACATTCACCTCCGCCCCCTATACCCGGTCGCGAAAATCAGACCTTCAGCCTCGGGTCCAGCGAGTCGCGTATCCCCTCGCCCAACAGATTGTACCCCAGCACGGTCACCAGAATGGCCAGGCCGGGGTACAGGCTCAGCCACCAGGCGATCGAGATGTTGTCCTTGCCTTCGGTCAGGATGTTGCCCCAGGAGGGCGTCGGCGGCTGAACGCCGATCCCCAGAAAGCTCAGGGCGCTCTCGGTCAGGATGGCCCCGGCCACGCCCAGGGTGGCCGAAACCAGAATCGGGGCCAGGGCGTTGGGCAGGATGTGCAGAAAGATGATCCGGCCGTCGTTGGCCCCGGCGGCCCGGGCGGCCAGGACGAACTCCCGGCTCTTCAGGGTCAGAAACTCGGCCCGGATCAGACGGGCCACCCCCATCCAGCCGGTCACGCCGATGACGATCATGATGTTCCAGATGGATGGTTCGAGAATGGCGATCACGGCCAGGATGAGGAAAAAGGCCGGGAAGCAGAGCATCAGGTCCACGAAGCGCATGATCACGGCGTCGACCCAGCGGCCGTAATAGCCGGCCAGGGCGCCGAGGACCATGCCGATGACCGTGGCGATGCCCACGGCCACGAAGCCGACCTTGAGCGAGATGCGTGAACCCCAGATCATGCGGGACAGCACGTCCCGGCCCAGGTTGTCCGTGCCGAAGGGGTGGGCCCGGGAGGGACCCTCCAGAACCGATTTGACGTCGATGAAGGCCGGATCATAGGGCGAGAGCCAGGGCGCCAGAAAGGACACGGCGAACAGGGCCAGGACCACCACCCCGCCGGCCAGGGCCAGCCGGTTCTTCCTGAAGCGGCGCCAGAACTCCGTGTACGGACCGGCGGTGTTCACGACCGGCCCTCCCGAACCCGGGGGTCCGCCCAGGCGTAACCCACGTCGGCCAGCAGATTGCCGCCCAGGGTCAGCACCGCCCCGATGACCAGCCCGCCCATGACCATCGGATAATCACGGCTCATGACACTGGCGTAAAACAACTGGCCCATGCCCGGAATGGCGAAGATCGACTCGAAAATCACGCTGCCGCCGATAAGCGAGGGCACCGAGAGCCCCAGAATGGTGATGACCGGCATGAGCGCGTTCCGGAGGGCATGCTTGTAAATGACCGCCCGCTCGCTGAGCCCCTTGGCCCGGGCCGTGGTGATATAGTCCTGTCGGACCACTTCCAGCATGTTGGCCCGCATGTACCGACTCATGCCGGCCAGACCCCCGAAGGCGGACAGCAGCACCGGCATGATCAGATGGGCCGTCCGGTCCCAGGCCTGGCCCAACAGGGACATCTGGTCGTAATCCATGGACTTGAGCCCGGAAATCGGCAGCCAGCCCAGGTTGACTCCGAAAAGGATCATCAGCAGCAAGGCCAGCCAGAAGGTGGGCGTGGCAAAGCCGACGAAGACAAAAACCGTGGTCGCCCGGTCGAACAGGCTGTCCTGGTGGGTGGCCGAGTACACGCCGATCGGAATGGACACCACGAAGATCAGAAACATGGACAGCACGTTGAGCAGAATGGTGATGGGCAGGCGCCGCCCGATCTTGGTCAGGACCTCCTCCCGATCCGGGGAAAAGGACCGGCCGAAATCCAGCACGGCCAGCCGCTTGAGCCAGTTCCAGTACTGGACGTGCAGCGGCTTGTCCAGGCCGTAGAGCTTTTCCAGCCTCTCCTTGGCCTCCAGGCTGGCCTTGGGATTCATCATCGTGGCCATGTCCGTCGGCTTGCCCGGGGCCAGGTGAATGACCACGAAGGAAACCAGCGTGATCCCCAATAGCAGGGGAATCATCAGGACCAGGCGTTTGGCGACATACTGCAGCATGGACCGCCCTCAGGGCGTCAGGTGGTACTTTTGCAGGGACTCGGGCGCGTACCACTTGATGAAATTGTAATCGATACCCGCCGGCGCGGGCTCGATCCCTTTGAACCGGGAGGCGACCACGGGCAGCGCGTCCGGGACGTACAGAAAGACGTAAGGCACGTCCTCCTTGAATATTTCCTGAATGCGGTCCAGAGCCGCCTTGCGCTTGGCCTGGTCGAAGGTGTACCGGGACTCGTCGATCAGACGGTCCACTTCCTCGTTTTTGTAGGAAATGAAGTTCAACTCGCCCGGCCGGGTCTTGGATGAATGCCAGACGTCAAACAGGTCCGGGTCCAGAGGAATGGTCCAGCCCAGGATGCAGGCCTCGAAGTTGCGTTTGTCGATGAACTCCTTGAGAAACGCGGCCCATTCGATGGTCTGGACCTTGATCCGGATGCCGATATCCTTGAGTCGTTGCTGGATGATCAGGGCGCACATCTCCCGCTGCTTGTTCCCCTGATTGGTGATGATGGTGAACTCGAAGGGCTGCCCCTCCTTGTACAAAGTGACGTCCTCCTTCCGCCGGTCGCAGGCGGAGAAGAAACAGCCCTCCTCTTCCGTGGCCCGGGGCTTCCAGCCCGCCTCGGCCAGCAGCTTCCGGGCCCGGTCCGGATCGAAGACGTGGGAGGTCACCTTTTCGTTGTACGCCCAATGCCCCGGCTTGAACGGCCCGTTGGCCGGCTGGCCCAACCCCAGCAGCACGCCTTCGATGATCTCGTCCTTGTTGATCGCATAGGCCATGGCCTGGCGGACCCGTTGGTCCTTGAACTTGGGGTCCATCAGATTGAAACCGAGATATGTGTAGCTGAAAGCCAGGTATTTGTACTTGCGGAACTGCTTCCCGAATTCGGGCGTGTCCGTCTGTCGCAGATACTGGAGCGGGGTCAGCCCCATCGAATCGATTCCCCCGCTCTTGAGTTCCAGAAACATGGTCGCCATGTCCGGGATGACCCGGGTGACATGGCGCGTGATGTAGGGCCGGCCCTCGAAATAGCCCGGATTGGACTCCAGAACGATCTGCTGCCCGGTCTGCCATTCCTTGAAGATATACGGACCCGTCCCGACCGGCCGCCGGGCCAGTTCGCTGGTCGTGATGTCCTTGCCCTCGAGCAGGTGGGCCGGCATGACCGGAAAGCCCCAGGATATCAGGGCCGGAGCGAAGGGGCGCGGATAGGTGACCCGGAAGGTGTGATCGTCCACGACCTCCGCCTTCTTGACCTGCTTGAAGTCCTCGCCGTAGGCCGTGGGCGTGGCCGGATCGATCATGAGCCGGTAGGTGAACATCACGTCCCGGGCGGTCAAGGGCTGGCCGTCATGCCAGGTCACGCCCTGGCGGAGATGAAAGGTGATCGTCAGCCCGTCCTCGGAAATGTCCCAGCCCTCGGCCAGATCGCCGACCAGACGCAGGTTCTTGTCCAGCTTGACCAGGCCGTTGTAAACCAGGCCGTTGATCGAACTCGAGGCCGTGTCCGCGGACAGGGCCGGGATCAGGGTCGAGGCGTCTCCGATGGAGCCCACAATGATGGCGTCGCCGTAAGCAGGCCCATCGTCCCCGGCCGCCAGGGCCGGAGGGAAAGGACCCGGAATCAGGACCAGGGCCAGCAGGGCGAAAAGCAGGGGGCGCATGACGTTTTCCTTGTCGCGATCGGTATCCTGCTCATTGTAGCCAATGACGGCCCCGGATTCAAGCGGTCAGAAAAACCAGGGGGCAGGCACTCGGTAAAGCGGGGCGGATTCGGGACCGCTCCCAATACCGAGGGGTTGCCGCCCGCCGTACCCTTTCAGGGGTCGGAGGCCTTGAAGGACCGCCCTGTCCTAACCCTTCATGGAATCGTGGCAGATCATATTTTAGCCGCCCTCGCGGCCTTTGCTCCGAGTCCCTCGGTATATATGAAAAAGGCGGCAGCCGGAGTCATGAGGCCAAAGGCCGTGACAGGGCGGTCCCACGATGCCGCCAACCATTGAAGAGTTACGCCCTGTAACCGAAGTTTCTTGCGGCCGGCTGATTTGTCTGATAAAATTCGAGGTTCCGGGTTGGAGGGGCAGGGTTCGAGTTTGTTCAGATTATTCGACCGCGCTGGTGCAACCAGCCTCAAGCCGCGGATATATATCCGTCGCCGCCCGAAAACCGTATTAAACACCGGATTTTTTATCGAGGCCTGTTGAAGCGGCCGTGAGCAAAGACAAACCAAATTACAAAAAGGTCGCCGTCAAAGACCTGCGGCTGGGCATGTTCGTCGCCGACGTCGGCCGCGGCTGGCTCAGGCATCCCTGGCCCACCCGAAGCAAGGTCATATCCTCGAAAGCCGATATCGACCGTCTGGTGGAATTCGGCATCACCCACGTCATCGTCGACCTGGAGCATGGCAAAAAGACCCCCGAAACGCCCCCGCGGCCGGCCCCCGCCCCCCCCCGGCCCAAGCCGGCCGCTCCGCCCCCCCCGGCCGGCGAAACCGCCGAAATCGTGGGGCTCGAACGCCGGACCGGCGTCCGCCCGGAAAAAAACCTCGAACCCACGACCATGGAAGAGGAGCTGCCCCGGGTCCGCGAGGCCTACTCCCATGCCCTGCAATCCATCAAGGACGTCATGGCCCGGATCGAGGAAGGGGGCAAGATCGACATCGAGGCGGTCCGCGAAACCGTCGAGGACGTCATCGACAGCATCTTTCGCAACCGGGACGCCTTCCTGGCCCTCCTGAAAATCCGGGTCTACGACAAATACGACTTCGCCCATCCCTTGAACGTGTCCGTGCTCTCCGTGGCCCTGGGGCGCAATGCCGGCATGACGGCCGAGGAGCTTCGGGAACTGGGCCTGGGGGCCATCCTCCACGATGTGGGCAAGATTCACATCTCCCGAAAAATCCTGGACAAACCCGGCAGACTGACTCCCGAGGAGTTCGAGATCATCAAGCAGCATCCCATCAACGGCGTGCGAATGCTCAAGGGCTACCAGGAAATCTCGCCCGCCGCCCTCGGCATCGTCCTCGGCCACCACGAGCGTATCGATGGCAGCGGATACCCCAAGGGTATTTCCGGCAACCAGGTCCACCCCTACAACATCATCTGCGGCATGGCCGACGTGTTCGACGCGGTCTCCACCGAACGGGTCTATCGAAAAGGCTTCCAGCCCTTTGCCGCCCTGCGGGTCCTTTTTCAGATGCGGGACAAACAGTTCTCCGCCAAGTGGCTCGACCGCTTCGTTTACACCCTGGGCATCTACCCGCCCGGGACCGTGGTTCGGCTGGATACCGGAGAAGTCGCCGTCGTGGTCGCCCTGAACCACGGCCAGCTCCTCCGGCCCATGGTCCGCCTGGTCGAGGACGGCCAGGGCCGTCCGCTCGTCAGGACCCGTCCCGTGGACCTCAACCAGGAAGGCATGTCCGCCCGGAATATCGTCGGAGTGGTCGACGAAAAGGAGCTGCGGGAAAAGGGGCTGCAACCCTCCCGATACGTCGATCCCCACGGCGAGGAATGACCGGACCTTCCGGACCCTCCGTGAATCGCCCCAGCCTCCAGCGGCCGCTGCCGGGCCGCGAACGAAGGGACGGCCTCGATGCGGATCGTTGAATGCGAAGTGGCCGTGATCGGCGGCGGAATTACCGGGGCGGGCACGCTCCGCGACTGCGCCCTGCGCGGACTCAAAGCGGTCCTGATCGAAAAAAACGACCTGGCCTCCGGCACGACGGGCCGCAATCACGGACTCCTCCACTCCGGGGCCCGGTACGCCGTCCAGGACCCGGAATCCGCCGTCGAATGTATCGCCGAAAACCGGATTCTGAAAAAGATCGCCCATCACTGCATCGAAAACACCGGCGGGCTTTTCGTCACCCTGCCCGACGACGACCCGGGCTTTCACGCCCTCCTCTTGCAAGGCTGTCGGGCCGCAGGCATCGAATGCGATGAAATTTCCGCGGATCACGCCCGCCGCCTCGAACCCCATCTCAACCCCGACATCGTCGCCGCCCTCAAGGTCCCGGACGGAACCATCGACCCCTTCCGCCTGACGTCGGCCAACGTCCTGGACGCCGTCGAACATGGGGCCAAGGTCATGACCCACACCGAAGTCACCGGCCTGATCGTCGACCGGGAACGCATCGCCGGCTTCAACTGTCTGGACAAACGGACCGGAGAGCCCTTCGAACTCCGGGCCCGGGTGGTGGTCAACGCCTCCGGCGTCTGGGGCCAGAAGGTCTGCGCCTGGGCCGGCATCGACCTGCCCATGTTCCCCTCCAAGGGCTCCATGGTCATCATCGACTACCGGGTCAACAACGTGGTCATCAACCGCTGTCGCCCTCCAGCCGACGGCGACATCATCGTCCCCGGCGACACGGTCTCCCTCATCGGCACCACCTCCAAGAAAATCCCCTATGACGAGATCGAAGACCTGGTCGTCGATGACGACGAGATCGAAGTGCTCCTGGCCGACGGCGAAAAACTGATTCCCAACGTCTCCAGAACCCGGGTTCTGCGGGCCTACTGCGGGGTCAGACCCCTGGTGGCCGTATCCGGCAAGACCTTCGGCCGGGACATCTCCCGGGGCATCGTCCTGGTCGACCACCTGGAGCGCGACGGGGCCGAGGGTCTGGTGACCATCGCCGGCGGCAAGCTCATGACCTATCGGCTCATGGCCGAAATGACCGCCGACCTGGTCTGCCGCAAGCTGGGCCGGAAGGCCGCCTGCTCCACCCGCTCCACGCCACTGCCCGGTTCGGGGAAAAAGGCCCCCCTGAAAAAAACGGCCCGGCGCTTCTCCGGCATTCCCCAGTCGGTCGTGGGCTCGACCCACTACCGCCATGGGGAACGGGCCCACCGCTTTCTGAGCCGCGACCCCAAGAGCTACGGCCTGATATGTGAATGCGAAATGGTCACCGCCGGCGAAGTGACCTACGCCGTCCGGCACCTGATGGCCAAGGACCTCATCGACCTGCGCCGCCGAACCCGCCTGGGCATGGGCCCCTGTCAGGGGGAGCTGTGCGCCTATCGCGCCGCCGGCCTGTTCACCGAACTGGGGCCGGCCAAGGGTGACGAAGCGACCCGCATGCTCATCGACTTTCTCGAAGAGCGCTTCAAGGGCCTCAAACCGGTCCTCTGGGGAGACGCCCTGCGGGAACTCGAATTCACCTACTGGATCTACCAGGGCCTGTTCGGTCTGACCGAACTGGATCGGCCCTCCGAAAGCGACGAGGCGGATTGAAGTACGACTGCATCATCATCGGCGGAGGCTTGGCCGGACTGACCTGCGGCCTGAAATGCCTCGACGACGGATTGAGCTGCGCCATCATTTCCGCGGGCATGAGCGCGCTTCACTTCTCCTCCGGCTCCATCGACCTCCTGGGCTACGACCCGCCCGGCCAGGTGGTCCCCGCGCCCTTCGAGACCCTGTCCCGGTTCATCGAGGCCCGGCCCGGCCACCCTTATGCCAAATGCGGCCCCGAAACCATCGAAGCATCCCTGGACTTCTTCCGCCGGGAACTCCTGGCCGAGGGCCTGGAAATCTGCTCCAACGGGCGCGACAACCATTTTCACGTCACCGCCCTGGGCACCCTCCGGCCGACCTATCTCTCCCAGGCCAGCGTCTTCAACGAGCGAATCCGTGAGGCCTTCTTCCGGCAGCCCAGGATCGCCGTCCTGACCGTCAAGGGCTTTCGCGACTTTCACCCGGGCCTGGCCGCCGCCAACCTCAGGCGAAACGCCCTGTTCAAGGACTGCGAGATCGTCACCGGCCAAATCGAGCTGCCCTGGTTCGAACAAACGCCCCAGAACCCCCACGAATTCCGTTCCATCGACCTCGGGCGCATGTTCGATTCGGGCCGGGGCCTGGGCCTGGTCGCCGCCCGCGTCAAGGAGGCCGCCCGGGGGGCCGTCTTCGTCGGCCTGCCGGCCGTCATCGGGTTCGAGGACTACAACCGGGTCATGAAACGCCTCATGGACCTGACCGAACTCATCATCTACGAGGTCCCGACCCTGCCCCCCTCCATCCTGGGCCTGCGCATGGACAACGCCCTCAAGTCCCGGTTCGCCGCCCGGGGCGGCGTCTTCATCGCCGGGGACCGGGTCATCGGCGGGGAGATCACCGGCGGCCGCCTGGATCACGTCCACACCCGGAACTACGGCGACTCCCGGCTACGGGCCGGCCATTTCGTCCTGGCCGGCGGCAGTTTTTTCAGCGGCGGCCTGGTCAGCGAGTTCGACCGGATGAGCGAACCGGTCTTCGGTCTGGAAATGGACTACCAGCCCGGACGAGGCAACTGGTACTCGCCGGCCTTCCTGGACCGGCGCGGCCACCCCTTCCTCGAATACGGCGTCAAGACCGACCAGGCCCTCAGACCCCTCGACCGTCACGGCCGGCCGGTGGAAAACCTGCTTTGCGTCGGCGCGGTCCTGGCCGGGTACAACCCGGTCAAGGAGGGCAGCGGCGGCGGCACGGCCATCGCCACGGGCTTTCAGGCCGCCCTGCGGGTCGCGGCGGACTGAATATGATCGACCTGAAAAACATCACCTTCGACCACTGCCTCAAGTGCACGGTCTGCACCATATACTGCCCCGTGGCCCGCGTCTCCCCGGAATTCCCCGGTCCCAAACAGTCCGGGCCGGACGCCGAACGACTGCGCATCAAGGACCCCGGCCTGCTCGACGACTCTCTCCGCTTCTGCACCAACTGCAAGCGGTGCGAAATCGCCTGTCCGTCCGACGTCCGGATCGCCGACATCATCCAGACCGCCAAATGGAAATACGCCGGACGCACCTTCCGGCCCCGGGACTTCCTGCTCGGGCGGACCGATCTCCTGGGCCGCCCGGCCGTCCGGGCCAGCCGCCTGGTCAACGCCCTGGCCGGCTTCAAGCCCGCCCGAATTCTGGCCGACAAGCTGTTCCGGATTCCGGTCGACCGGCCCCTGCCCCGGTACGACCGGGGCACCTTCGAGCGCTGGTTCAGTGACCATGCTTCATCCCAGGACGGGTTCGAGCGTAAGGCCGTCTACTTCCATGGCTGCTACGTCAACTACAACGACCATGCCTTGGGCCGGGACGTGGTCCGGCTCCTCAACGCCCTGGGTTTCGGCGTTACCCTGACCCGGGAGGTCTGCTGCGGCGTTCCGCTCATGGCCGGCGGATACATCGACCGGGCCCGAAAAAACGCCCGCCACAACATCGGGGTCCTGACCCGGGCCTCTGGAGAGGCCGCCCGGATCGTCTCCGCCTCCTCGACCTGCTCCTTTGCCCTGAAAAACGAGTACCCCAATCTCCTGGGGCTGGACAACTCGGCCATTGCCGGGCGGATCGAATACATCACCCGTTTCGTCCACCGCTGTTTCGAAGAAGGCCCCGTCCCCCGCCTCGGGCCTCTCGAACTGACCGTGGCCTACCACGCGCCCTGCCATCTCGAACGCATGGGCGGCGCCTTGTACACCATCGAACTGCTCAAACGCATCCCCGGCCTGAACCTGAAGCTGCTCCACTCGGAATGCTGCGGCATCGCCGGAACGTACGGTTTCAAGTCCGAGTTCCATCCCGTGGCCCAGGAAGTGGGCCGTGACCTGTTCCGACGGATCGAAGCGATCCGGCCCGATGTGGTCATCACGGACTGCGAGACCTGCAAGTGGCAGATCGAACTGAATACCTCCCGGCCCGTGCTCCATCCCGTGACGCTCCTCTGCCAGTCGCTTGACGTGTAAATCCGAATCTTGCGGTTGGGTTCTATATCGTTGCCGAACCCAAGCGTAAAATTCGGGTTGAAGGACCGGGCCGCGGCCCGGTCCCGTAACCTTGGCTGCTATTCCGACGTGATGTACATCAGCGTCGCATGCGCCTCCAGACCGTAACCCATCTTTTCCGTCAGGTCTATCGTCGCATTGTTGTCTATCACGGCCATGATAATATCGGCTCCATCGACATCCGCGTAGGTGGTATAATGGGTGTTGGGCGGCCAGACGTGTTCATCTCCAGTACTCCAGTTTCTTACATTTAAAATCTCCGCAAAAACCGGGGTGCCGCTCAGGGCCGCCTCCTTAATCGTAAACACCTTGCCGTCAGAACTCAGGGCGAACTTGGTGTTGGAAAATCCTTTCGTGATATCGCTTTGTTTATCTTGGCTGTCTCCGTTCCATGCGTTGGTCAGTGTAATCGCGATCGAGGAACCGGGCGTACTTTTTTCGATAACGACCTTCATTAACCGCAAGGTCCGCCCGGCCGCGTCGTCTCCCAGAATGGCCGTGCCGATGGGAATCTCGTCGCCGTCGGATTCCAGGCGGAAAAACGGCATGGCCGTCCCGCCTTTTTCCTTGGAATAGATCGATACTTCATTGGCCAGGGTGGTCGGCCCAGCCCCCTTTTCCGGCAGGGTCACCTGCTTGTGCTTGCCTTCGTTGCTGTGCTCTTCCAGGGTCAAGCGGTTCAAGGTGTCGGCCAGGGTCGGGTGGTTGGCCCCGACCATGAACTCGTTGTACTTGATGCGCTGGTCCGTGGCCACGGCCAGGCCGGCGAACAGCACGACGATCAGAATCGCGATGATATGGATTGCATATCGTTTCATAATATTTCCTCCTTGATTTCTCAATAATCGTTCGTGTCCCGGTTTCCACCGGCCTGATACGAGCCGTCAGCCAGGTAGGCCCCTCCGGCCAGGTAGGGTCCGCCACCAGAAAATGGCTGGATCGGCAGGAACCGGCCCGTATCCATTGCCGTGAACTCGACGACCATGCGGTCCAGGTCCGGCCGAACGCTCAGGACCCGCACCAGTTGATTGACCATTTCCTCGCCGTCACTGAACAGACCCTTGAAGGTGCAGGCCAGGATGTCTCCCACGTCCACGTTGATGCACCGGCCCCTGACCTCGGTGAAGTCCATGACCCAGACCGGGTTTTTGAACCGTTCGACCAGAAAGGCCTGCATGGTCCGGACCGAGGCCAGGTCCCGGCACCAGTAAAACGGATAGGGCTCCCCGGGCTGGCGGACCCCGAAGATTCGCTGCGAAGCCGGGTCCCGGGTATGCTCCCCGTCGTCAAATCCGTCCCAGGACCCGTCCGCGTACAGGTACCGGAAGTTGGCCGGGCACTGGTTGACCAGGTAGCGCAGGCTCTGCCGGGGCTGAACCTCGCCCGTGTCCCTCCGGCCGACCAGAGCCGCGACCGGGTCCTTGTACCGGTCCGAGCCCAGTCGCACGACCAGGCGCCCCGGTCCGTCCAGGTAGACCGACCCCAGGAAACTGGCGGCCATGTCCTGGAGGACCTGGAATATCTGGGTATCCTCCGTGACAACCCCGCCCAGGGCGTACTCCTGCTTCTGGAAGACCGACCGGGTTCTGGAACGGGCCGTGACGTCCCATTCCCCGGCCCAGCCGGCCAGGCCGAGGAAGTCCTCCATGACGTCGACCAGGTTGTTCATCAGCCGGCCGACCCCGTTGTCCCGGCCCATGCCCGAAGCGGTTATGGTCTTGCCTTCCGGATCGGAATCCAGGGTGATCGTGGCCGCGTCCCCGTAGTCCGGGTCCGCGTGTTTGAAGGTGAAATCGGATTCATACAATGCCTCGCCGTCGGCCCAGACCCGGACCGGATTGCCGTTGTCCTTGGACAGTACCGGCCGGCCGGCATAGGCGTATACGAACCGGGTCTTGTCGATGCAGGGGCAGGTCCAGACACCTTTTTCTCCTGCATCGGTCAGGTTTCCGTAAGGAAGAGGCAGGGCCGAACCCGTATCGCCCGCGTCCGGGAAATCATTGGCCCGGCGCAGGTAGTAGGTCTCGTTCAGCCCGCTCAGGGACTCCTCGACGTCCAGGGCCAGTTCCGTGCCCACGGGCCGGGCCTCGGCCACGGTGCCCACGAACAGGGACAGGTGCCGGGATATCCGGTCGCCCGAATATCCGACGTGGATCCGAACCCGCTTGCCCAGGACCGGTTCCCGGGCCATGATCCGGGTGAAGTACCCGTCCGCATTGTCCAGAATCACGGTCGTCCAGCCCTGGCTCCGGGTGGTATAAGCGGTCAGGATGTCGTCCGTACGAGGGTTCAGTGCCCGCTCGAACCGGCCGAAGGACACGACCCGGCTGCCCACGTCGAACAAGGCATGGGCCTCGCCGGCCCTCATCGTGCCGTCGGCCATGACGCTCCCGCCGGCCGTGGCCAGTTCCCACGAGAGCAGCCAGGGCGTCCCCTGGGAGCCGAAGACCCGCCAGCCCAGGGCGGTTTCCAGCAGGACGTAGGGCACCGGCATCCGTCCCCGGGCCATCCGCTCGTCCCAGTCCAGCCGTGTTCTATACACTTTTCATGACCTCGCTCATCTCCAGGCGCAGGTCGCGGTACTCCCGCCGCTGGAGCGTCTCCTGGAAGCCCTGCAGCCGGACCATCCGGAAGGTCGAGGCGTCTTCCGGCCTCTCCCACCAGTAGACCGGTTGAATCGTTCCGGTCTCCCGGTCGGTCACGGCTTCGAACATGGCGTCCAGGGCCTCGATGTCGGCCGCCGAAGCCTTGTCCAGTTGGTAGGTGAACTCCCGGCCCCAGTTGCGGTAAAGGTCCCGGCCCACGCCGTGAAGATTCTGGGCTGTTTCGACCAGGGCCTGCTCACGCCATTCCCGTCCGTACAGGAAGTACACGGAAAATTCGTACCAGGAGCCGAAGAACAGGTGCCCCACCTCGACATACCCGTCCGGGTTGCCCGGGTCATAAACATACAGGTTGTAATACCGATAGGGATCGTGGCTCCCGATCAGGTGAACGATATGGCCCTGGGCCCAGGTAACCGTCTCCTGCCAGGGCGGCGTGCCGGTCCAGGGCCCGGCCGCGTCGTCCGAGCCCTGGAGCCTGATGGTGGCCGCGCTGGTGAAGTTGTGGCCGTTGATCACGACCACGTCGAACTCAGGTATGGCCATTGTTTACCTCGAATTCCCGGATGATCTCCTCGGCCGGTTGCGGCTGGGGAGCCGGTTGGTTGAGGAGGCTGTTGAGCATCAGCATGGCCAGTTCACCCCGGGCATAGAGGGCCTGGTTTTCCGATCGCAGCCGCGCGATCTCCTCGGCCATGCGCCTTTTGGCCTGCATCGGGGCTTCCGCGGACATCAGACGTCCTCCGCGTCGTCAAAGCCGTAGTCCCCATCGAGCACCAACCCGGCCTTGGTCTGCTCGTACGCGATTTTATAGGGGTTGTACCCTGCCTCGCTCATGGCTTCGACGGTGAATCCATCGAGCGTATGGTGCCGCGTCACAAGGGGTTCGGCCCCATTCCGACGGGTCGGTTCGTCGAGATACAGGGACAGATAGGCGACCCCCTGGCCGTTTCGAACCAGGACCCCGTCCGCCCTCCAATAGCTGCCGACGACTCCGTTCGGCAGGGTGTAGTTTTTCTGAAGAGCCATAAGTCGTCCTCCTCACTTGGCCGCGAACACGCGAATGTAACCTGTATTTTCGCCGACTTTCACCTGGATCCAGTCCTGTTCCGAAGCGCCATCCGATCCCGCATCCACAAAGGCCAGGTCTTCGGTGGCCAGGTCCATATCCAGGCGCTCTTCGGGCGCCTTGTTGACACCTAAACAACCGCTTTCGGTCAGAACCATACGGTTTGTGGCTAAACTTGGATCGGAGCTTTCGTGCCCGCTCGATCGAAAATACAGTTTGTCCGACGTGGCGCCTGACTCACCGGCGACCATGTACCAGTTTCTCGATGCCGTGCTGTTGTTCGACAGCAGACCGAAGGAGCGGAATCTTTGCGAACTCGCGAAGGCGGCTATGACCGGGACAGTGACCACGTCCGAGTTGACCTGAAGATAGGCCGTCGGAGAAGTGGTTCTCACGCCGACTCTTCCCGTTTCGCTGATCGTGACGATATCGTTCGCCGCGCTGGGATCGGTAACCGAGTAGCTACTGGAGCGGATGAATAACTTGCATGAATTTGCTTCCGTCTCACCCGCGACAAAAAACCAGTTCCTGCAGGCGCTACTGGATGCACTCTGGAGAGAAATCGACCGCCAGCGCTGGGTATTGTCCCAGACGACCAGGCCGGACTGGTTCGGCCCTTCGATTCGGGATTTGAACTGGGCGTTCCTCAATTGGACGTCGAGGCCCAGGTCCGTCAACAGCGTGGACAGGGTGATCCGTTTATTGGTCTGACCGTCAGCCTGGACGATTTCAAAATAGTCGTCCGCCTCCGGAGCGGCCGACATGGCAGTCAACTGAGAGATTTTGATATTGGACATCATTCACCTTCCGTAATCCTTGTGCCGTCATTTTCAGTGGTTCGAGTATCGCCGGATTCCGTAATCCGGGTCTTCGCGATATTCACCTCCGAGTCCCAGGTCAACCGTATCGAACCGGCCACACCGCCCGAGCGAAACCGTTCGTCCCGGTCCCAGACGGCCGCCTTGTTCGGGCCGAACGGCACCAGGGCCTTGAAATACCAGGCGTCACCCGAAACGAAATCGTCGTCTTCACCCTCTATCCAGTACACATACAAGCCGTCACCCAGGAGCACCGGCGAGCTTGAAGTGACCCTGCCGATCGCCTGCCAGGTCTCGCCCCCGTCGTCCGACCACCGGAACGTGGCCTGGCCGATTCCGGCGCCGTTGTGGACACTGTCGATTTCGACGCAGAACTCCTTGTCCGTCTGGCCGGTATAGGCCCCGGCGATCTGCATTTCCGCCGAACCGGCCCCGTCCTTCAGGGCCGCCGTGGCCAGCCCGGTCTTGATCGGCGACGCGCCGAGCTGGCCGGACTGGACCAGGCTGTGGTAAAGAATCCTCGGTCTGCCCACGTGCTACCTCCCCGCGCCGGCCCGCATCTCCCGGCGCTGCACTTTTTTCATGCGGAAATACATGTCCTCGGCCAGCCGGTCCTTGGACCCGTCGTCCGCGTACACGTCCCCGTGAAAATGGAAGTGGATGTTTTCCTGATTCCCTCCGGCCGACCCGCCGTCCGACAGGCGACCAACCGCCGCGATCAGGGCCTTGTTGTCTTCCCGGCTCAGAATCCGCTCGCCCTGGTGGACCCGGGCGATCATGTCCCGTTCGATGTAGGCCGTGCCCGAAGCAAAGCCGAAGAAATCGCCGATACCGCCGACCACATCCTCGACAAATCCGCCCACTGTTTCAGCCACGCCGCCGACCGTATCCCCGATCCAGTTCACGGTCGTACCGAGCCCCGAAAACGGATTGCCTCCACCGATCATCGATAGCGCCAACATCGCGATACCGATGTATGGGAGGTAGGCCATGAATGCCGAGCCTAGACCGCCGGCGGCTGCCGCACCTGTCCCCCATTCCGCGGAACTGGCCCCTAGAAATGGCCCTTCCAAACCGACCCCTCCTGCAATCTGACCCAGAGGAACGGCCCCGACAGCGGCAGCGGCAGCCCCGGTTGCCGCCTCTGATCCGCCCAGCCAGTTGTACATCCCGTATCCGCTCAGGGCCGTGTTCATCAGCCCGCCCGACGCCCCCACGCCCGTGCCGGCCATTTTGTTCATGCCCAGCCTGGACAGATCGATGCCCATCAGGGAGGCCACCTCGTTGGTCGCCCACTGGGTGGCCATTTGTCCGACCGCATTGGCGACCGACTGGATCATATTGTCCAGGAATCCTTCCAGCAGCTTGTCCAGGTTCTCGAAGTCGCCCTTGATCACTGAGATGAGGCCTTGTTCGAAAAGGCGGCTGGTCTGGGTGACGAACTCCTTGAAGATTTCCTGGCTTTGATCGGACCATGTCGTCTGATCGCGCAGCAGATCGAGATATGCGGCCTTGATTCCATTGAAAAACTCACCCGACTTCAGCAGCCGTTCCTGTTCGCTCTTAATGGCCTTTTCGTCGAAGACTTTCTGTTGCTCCTCCGCCTCGGTGTCGATTTCAAACAGTTTGGCCACCTCACTGGTCACCCACTGGGCGCCCATCTTGCTGACCGCACCGGCAACCGACTTGACCATGTTGTCCGAACAGGATTCCACCAGCTTGTCCAGGGCTTCGAAGTCCCCTTCGACTACGGAAACAAAACCCTTGTCTAGAATAAGATCAATCTGGGTGACGAAATCCTTGAAAATCCGTATCCCTTGCTCAGACCAGGTCGTCTGCTTTGCAAGCAATGATTCAATGCCGGTCTTCTTTGAAGCCGCAGTGTTGTCACTTGGAGGGGCCTGGACTTTTCTGCTGGAGCTTTGAGATGTTGCTTCAGCATTTTTATTTTGCTGGTCCGGTGGAAGAGGAATTGGTTTAGACCAGCTACCTGGTTCCAGTCTTTCAGTTTGAATTATTGCATCTAGAATTGACTCACCGATGGTATCAGGAAGTGTCCTCAGAAAATTGGTTGGGAATAACAAATTGAGTAACATTTTTGGGTTGCTTACGAAGTAGCCCACCAACCTGTTCAGATATTCCTGATTATTATGGGCGAATCTCTGCAATGACTCGGCACCCGACATTACAGCCGATATCTTGTTATTCACGTCAACGTTTTTCGTTATGCTATATCCAAGTTCTTCCAACAAGTTATCGATCGATGCATTTGCGGCATTTATTTGTCCTGAAAATAGTCTCCCCTGCGCCTCCGCCGCTCCACCGAATCTGTCTTTCAACTCCTTAATGATTATCTCTTGGGCCTCGAACAGCTTGTTTTCCTTAATGAGGGATTCGATCCGATCCTTCTGATTTTTATCGAAGGTGATACCAGCCTGGATTAATCCATTAAGGCCATTGATTGGATCGTTCATGGCTGTACCTAGCTGGATCATTGTTGTATTGAGAGAGGCTGCAGACAGCTCTCCGTCGCTCAACACAGTGGTCATATCCAGAGCCGCCTGCGTCGTTTCGCCGAACATAACTCTTTTTACGTTTTTAAAAGTAGCCAGAACGGCCTGAGCATTGAGGATGACTTCGTCGCTAATTCCAGTTAGCGTTTGCATCTTCAGGGCCTCTTGACCCAGTTCTTCACTCTTATAACCGATCGCATTTCCCGTGGCTTTAAGCACAGCCGCAAGTTTGGCTTCGGCTTTTTCCTGTTTTGCCGCCTGCTCGGTTAATGCGACCAAAGCTTGAGTACTACTGATAGCCCCACGAATGACTTTGGACAATACCGATAGTGTCGTTGTACCTGCAGGCGAAATTTTTACACTATTGTCGGCCACCGGTTAACCCCTCTCCTGATAGCGGTTCTCGTCCCGCTGAAATGAACTCATCCCCGCCCGGGCGCCATCCAAGGCGCCAGTTCCGCCAGCAACCGGGATCGGTCCTCGATGCGGGCGGCCAGGCCCAGCCCCAGCCAGTCTTCGAGGCTCAGGTCGTCCGGGCCGAAGGGAAAGCCTCCCCGCTGAAGCTCGCGGAGGAAGACGATCCGCAGGGCCCGTCCCGACAACCGGTCCGGCTGGACCTTTTCGCACCGTTGGCAGGCCCAGTCCAGCCAGTCCCCGTGCCGGGCCTCGCAGTCGGCCGCGTCCCGCTCCGAGCAGAGGCCTTCGCCGGTGAGCAGGGCCTTGAGGTCCCGCTCCAGCACGGCGGCCGGGCCGGCGGGGATCAGTCGTTTCCCGATTCGTCCTCATCGTCCCCTTCTTCCGGCGGCAGGGCGGCGGCGGCCTCGAAGACGTGCGCGGCCATCGCCTCGACCAGCTCCGGAGCGAACCGGGAAAGCTGCTCCTTCCATCCGGGCGTCTCGCTGGTCAGGGGCCGGGTCTCGCCGTTTTCGTCCCTGTAGAGGACGTCCCCTTCCCGGATGCCGATGATGATCTGGAGTCCGTATTTCTGGCGGGTCTCGGCCAGTCTCAGGCGGGCCTTGGGCTTGCGGCCGGCCTTGAACTCGATGGAATCGGCCTGGTACCCGGCCCGGTCCGAAGTGGACGGCGTTCGATAGAAAAAGACCACCGTGCCGCCGCCGATGGCGTCGTATATCTCGACCTGGTTGACCACGTTTTCTCCGATGATTCTCGCCATTCCCCTTTTCCTTTCTCTCCGTGATTATGGATTCACCACGGAGACACGGAAATCACAGAGAAGAACAGAATATTTCTCCCGGAAAAAATCTGCGTATTCTGCGGATTCATCTTCTCCGTGCTCTCCATGCCTCCGTGGTTCATTTTTATTCCCCTAGCGGCCTGGCGTCCCCGACTAGGCCGCGTACCCGCTCTGCTGGTTCTTGACCCGGGCGATGACCGATCCGTAGGCGTCGTCCTCGAGGATGACCACTTCGGCCTTTTCGCTCAGACGACCGTCGGCTTCACCGACTTCGGCGCTGAGCAGGCCGACCTTGGGAAAAACGACTTCGATCTGGTACTTGTGCCCGGCCTCGTACTCCGGCCCCTCGCACAGCAGGTGGATGCCGAAGGTCTCGTTGTCGGCCAGGCGCTGCTGGAGCAGCCAGTCCCGGCAGTCCTTGTCCAGGGTCAGGGTCTGGCCCCGGCCGCTGCGCAGGGCCCGGTCGGCAAAGGCGTCCGTGCCCGAGCCCGGGGTGAACTGGGGGGTCAGGTTGTTGTTGAAGGTCCAGACCAGTTCCTTGAGGGGCGCGGCCAACTGGTACCCGCCCTGGAAGGCGGACCCGTTCCAGGCCCCGCCCAGGTGGAGATAGACCCCGGAGACCCGGAGCGGGGGTTCGGAGACCCGGGCCGGCAGGGGCAGCCAGCCGAACTGCACCACCTTGTAGGAATCCCCGGACCGCACCCCGGCCGCATAGAGATTGATTCCCGAGCAGGTGAGGGTCGTGACAGTATTGTCAGTGATCTTCCAGATCCGGCCCGAAGCCGTGCCGGACAGAATGACCAGCCAGCGGCCGATATGCTCGTCGACGACCATCGTCACGCCGGAATCGGTGAATACTCCGGTCGTATCGTTCGGCGGATCGGAAGTGGCGGTGGAAGCGACCAGGGAGGTCTCTTCATCCGGCACGTACCCGATATCCCAGGTCCCGGCGTCGTGTGACGCGGACAGCGGGGTCACGGTCAGGACCGCCGGGGTGTCGCCGGACACGGCCGTGACCGAAGCGTACTGCCAGTGGGCGTCCCCGACGGCCTTGAAACGGGCATAGTGGATGGATTCGAGCCGGGCGGCCGCGTCCGCGCCCTGGACCGCGTTCAGGCTCAGGGTCACGGAGGCGTCGTCCTCGTATCCCGCCACCTGGTCGGTCTTGACGTTGCCCTGGGTGTAACCGGTGCCCTTGATCGTGCCGGCGATCTTGAGCCATGAATCCGCGGCCGCGGTCAGGGTCGCCTGGTCGACGAAGCACGAGGCGAAGAGGCGTTTGGCCACGGAGCTGCCCAGGCGCTGCACGGCCGTAAAGGACGGATTGCTCCGGGCCTCGTCCAGGTCCCCGGAGATCGGGGTGATGGAATGCAGATAGCCGCTCCCGCCGGCCCCGGCCGTGGAGACCGACCCCAGGGCAAAGGCCAGCAGGAAGGCCGCGTGCTGGGCCTGACACTTGTCGAAGTTGAAGGTGGCCGCGGCCAGTCCGCCCAGGTCGTAAATGACGTCCGGCTCCTCCTTGCCCGTGGCCTCCTCGGCGTTGGTCTCCCGACGGGACTCGAGATTGATCACGTCGGCCGCCCCGGCCAGCAGGGCCGTATCCGGGGCCAGGGGTTCGTTGATCCGGTCTTCCGAGTGGGCCGCGCTGACGGCCAGAACGTTGTAAGTGGAAAAGAAATTACGGGACATCTTCAAGCACCTCCATCATGCTGGTTGATTTGCCGGATTCTCCGGCGTGATAAACGACTGCTATCGCTTCCGGCCGCTTACGGTCGATCGACCTCCCGGACGTACTGATAGGTGATCTCCTTTTTCTCCATGCCGCCGCCCCGGCCGTCCCAGACCACTTCCGCGCCTTTTTCCGAAGGGCTGAAGGCCGAGGTCATGCCGGTGAGGCTCAGAAGGTTCTCGTCCAGGGCCTCGTGGACGTCTTCCGCGATCTCCAGGACCCCCTTGACACTGACGTCCCCGACCACGGGAACCCGGCCGTCTCCGGTAAAGGAGACGTACACGGTCAGAATCACGGTCATGGTCTCTTGCCACATGCCGCCGGTCAGTTCCGTGCGCTCGATCGCGCCGTCCTTGATCGCCAGGCAGGGATGCTGGACCGACTCGGGCAGCCAAGTGGCATGGGGTGAAATGAACACATCCTCGTCCCGGATGTAGGCCAGGGAGGACTCGATTTCAGACTCGATGGCTAACAACAGTTCCCGCATGTCAAACCTTTCATTTTCCGGGCGATCCCCTCGAAGGCGGCGTGCCGCGCGTTGCCGTTCCGGCCCGGCTTCCAGGGCGAAAAAAGCCCGGTTGACGGAGCGTCGCTCCGAAAACCGGGCTGCTTGAGCCGCTGTTTCAATGGATGCAGGCGGGCGGGCCGCGCTGGATGTTCCGGCGCCTGGCCGAAGTCCGAGTTCGTTTAGGGGTCAACCTCCCGTTTCAATAACACCCATTTCCGGCAGTGCTTGCAGCGCGTGTAAAAGACGACCACCCGTCCCTGGCCCAGGGTCTTTTTACACTGGGGACACCGGATGTCCGGTCCGGGAGGGGCCATGAAGGGTTCGTCCCGGACCCGGGCCGCATAACCGGGGTTGATCGACGATCGGCTCACCGGCATCCCCCCCCCGGCACCGAACCGGACTGACTTTCCCGACGCCCGGCCTCCGGAAACCTCGGACCGGTCAGGGGACAGGCCAAGCTTCCGATCCGGCGGGCCCGCCCCGAGGCAGACCTCGGGGCGGGCGTCCGCTCCACATATTCAGCCCGCCCCTCCCGCCGTGAAGACGGCCGCGGGCAGGGTTCGACGAACAGTGTGGTGTTCGTTTCATTGCATTTGCCCTCCGCGACCCCGGGCACGAGCAAGCGAGCGGACCGGGCGGCTCTGACCGATCCGGCCGCCGCCTTGAATCTTCTTGATTTGCCAGTTAACATCTTCATAGTGGATACTATATACGCAGTTACAACATTTGTCAAGTTATTATTACGCTATTGCGTATATTATTCAGTGTATCAATAAAAGCCAGCGGTTCCGCGTTCTTGACCGACCGCTGTCAGACCCGTCCGCAACCGGACCGGGTCCATCCCTCCAAGGCCCGTCGCGCTTTTTCCCTCTCAGGGTCTTGTCTTTTCTTCAAAAAACCTACATCATGGAACTCATCCCCTCCGGAACGACGGTCCGCGAACGGGCGGGCAACCGTGTTCGGCCCGGTCGAGGTCTCATCCTCGGAGTGGGGCAGGCCGTTCCCGGCATATCGTCGATATCGTAATCAGGGGGGTTTTAATGAGTTGGCCCGAGGCCAAGGCATCAGCCAGGATCATGATCGTCGAGGACGAACACGTGGTCGCCCTGGACCTATCGGAGCGCCTGGAGGCCATGGGCTACCAGGTCGTGGCCCTGGCGAAATCCGGCCCCGAGGCTATCGGTCTGGCGGAAATGGCCAGGCCGGACCTGGTGCTCATGGACATCGTCCTGCGGGAGGAGATGGACGGCATCGAGGCGGCCCGGGTCCTCGTCTCGCGTTTCGACCTGCCCATCATCTTCATCACGGCCCACGGAGACGCCGACCATCTGAGGCGGGCCATGACCGCGGCCCCTTTGGGGTACGTGCTCAAGCCCTTCCAGGACCGGGAACTCCGGATCGCGGTGGAAATGGCCCTTTACGCCGCCCGCCTCGAGGCGGAACGAAGACAGGCCGAACGGTCGCTTCGCGACAGCCGCAAGACCGCCATGGTCCTGCTCAACGCCTCGCCCGAACTGGCCCTGCTCTTCGACCCGGAAGGCAACGTCCTCATGGCCAATGAGCTGGCGGCCCGAAGACTCGGAGCAGAGGTCCCGGACCTTCTGGGCCGGGGCCTCCGAAAGTTTCTGCCCCCCGGGATCGTGGAATCCCGCCTGGAAAAGCTCCGGCAGGTTATTGACGGCCAGGAGCCGATCGAGTTCATCGATAAGCGGGGGGGGCGGATATTCGAGCACAAACTGCACCCGATTTTCGATGGGAGCGGCCGCATATTCCGGGTCGCCTCCTTCAGCCGCGACGTGACGGACCGCAAACAGGCCGAGGCGGAAAAGGAAAAGGTCCAGGCCCTTCTGCGCCAGTCCCAGAAAATGGAGGCCGTGGGCACGCTGGCCGCGGGCATCGCCCATGATTTCAACAATATTCTGTGGGCCATCACGGGCTTTGCCGAAATCACGCTCGATGAGCTGCCGGATGGCGGCTGGCTTCACGACAACGTCAGCCAGATTCTCCGGGGCTGCCACCGGGCCAAGGATTTGGTCGAACAGATACTGGCCTTCAGCCGCCAGGGCCAGGAGGACCTGGGGCCCCTGGCCCTGGTCCCGCTGGTCAAGGAGTCCCTGAAAATGCTTCGGGCCTCTCTGCCGACGACCATCGCGATTCACCAGGAACTCCTGGACGATTCCGATTACGTCTCAGCCAACCCCACCCAGATTCACCAGGTCCTGCTGAATCTTCTTTCCAATGCCGCCCACGCCATGCGCGAACGGGGCGGCGTCATCACGGTCCGCCTGGCCGCCATCGCTCCCGAGGAGGAATCCCCGGACCGGACCCGGATTCTGGAGCCCGTCCCGTACCTGAAACTGTCGGTTTCCGACACGGGCCACGGCATCGACCCGTCCATTATCGAACGGGTCTTCGACCCCTTTTTCACGACCAAGGCCCCCGGTGAAGGCACCGGCCTGGGCCTGGCCGCGGTGCACGGCATCGTCAAGAGTCATGAGGGAGAAGTCTTTGTCCGGAGCCGCCCCGGCCGGGGGACGACCTTCGACATATACCTGCCCCGGATTGACGAAACAAGACTTGAAGAGGTGGCGGCCCACCCCGGCCTCGAGCCCGGCAGCGAACGGCTCCTGCTGGTCGACGACGAAACGACCCTGGTCGGCATGGTCACCGAGCTGTGTTCCCGTCTCGGGTACCGCGTCTCGGGCTTTTCCGACAGCCTGCGGGCCATCCAGGCCTTCCGGGAGGCCCCGGAAAATTTCGATCTGGTCCTGGTTGACCTGACCATGCCCGGCCTGACCGGCCTCGAACTGGCCCGCGAGATAAAATCCCGCCGGCCCGACATCCCGATCATCCTGTGCACGGGCTATTCGGATACCGTCTCCATGGACCAGATTTCAAGCAGCGGAATCGATATCCTGCTGACCAAGCCCATGAGCAACCAGGAACTGTCCCGGGCGCTCCGCCGGGCTCTGGCCGGCTCCCCCCCCTTGACGGAGGATCGAGCCTTGGTGTCCCCCGACCCACCGGCATCCCGTGAGTGACGAGGAAGTGACATGGCCAGCGTATTGATCGTGGACGACGACCCCCTGGTCTGCGAAATGCTGTCCCGGGTCGTCCGCCAGATGGGAGAAGAGGTCAAGTTCGTCAACCGGCTGGGAGAAGGCCTGGCCGAAGCAGGCACCGGCCGGTACGACATCGTATTCCTCGATGTTCTCATGCCCGACGGCAACGGCCTGGAAGCCATCCCTCGGATCAAGGCCGCCCCGTCCAGCCCCGAAGTCATCATCATCACCGGATTCACCACCCCGGACGGCGCGGAACTGGCCATCAAGAACGGGGCCTGGGACTACCTGCCCAAACGGGCCACGGTCAAGGGCATGATCCTGACCCTCAAGCGCGCGATCCAGTACCGGGAAAACAAGGCGTCGGCCAGGGCCATGTCGGCCGTCAAGCGGCCGGGTATCGTCGGCGAGAGCGAACAGATCAACGCCTGCCTGGACCAGTTGGCCGAAGCCGCCCATGGCCTGGGCAATATCCTCATCACCGGCGAGACCGGCACCGGCAAGGAACTCCTGGCCCGGGCCGCCCACGCCAACAGCCCCCGTTCCGAAAAGGCCTTTGTCGTGGTCGACTGCGCCTCCCTCCCGGACACCCTCGTGGCAAGCACCCTTTTCGGACACGTCCGGGGAGCCTTCACCGGCGCCGAACTCTCCCGGACCGGCCTGATCAAGGGGGCCGACGGCGGAACCCTGTTCCTCGACGAGGTCGGCGAACTGCCCCCGGCCATGCAGAAAGCCTTTCTGCGCGTCCTGGAAGAACACCGCTTTCGGCCCCTGGGCTCGGATCGGGAAGTGACCAGCGACTTCCGGCTCATCGCCGCCACCAACCGCAACTTGGAGGCCATGGTCGAACAAGGCCGCTTCCGGCCCGACCTCCTCTTTCGCCTCAAGGCCCATCTCATCCACATCCCGCCCCTCTGTAAGCGCCTTACCGACCTCAAGGAACTGACCCTGTTCCACGTGGCCAAGCTCTGCGATCGCAAAAGCATCGAAAACAAGGGCGTCTCCTCCGATCTGCTCCAGGCCCTGGCGGCCTACGAATGGCCCGGCAACGTCCGGGAACTCGTCAACGTCCTCGAACAGGCCGTGTCAGCCTCCCTGGACGGCCCGACCCTGTATGCGACCCACCTGCCCCTGGCCCTGCGTATCCACGCCGCCCGGGCCACCCTGGATTCGCCCGAAACGGATTCCCCGGCGCCCGGCCCGCCCGCCGATCCCTGCCGCCCCCTGCCCCCCTTGAGCCAGGCCCGGCAGGACGTGGTCGAAGCCTTCGAACGCCAGTATCTCCGGGACCTCCTGGCCCTGACCCGGGGCTCGATCAAGGAGGCCTGCCGCATCGCCGGAATCTCCAGGCAGCGCCTCCACGTGCTCCAGAAAAAATACGACCTCGGCCCGAAACGTTGAGGCCGGCCCCGGATGGCTCCTCGTCCCGCCTCCTCGACTTTTCCGCTCGTTCCCAAGCTGGAGGGAATGTGCAGAACAGCGCCCTCGACACCTTCAGGGGAGGCGGTCGATAAATGGCTCTTGAAACCCAATTAAGGGTGGGCCCCACAAAGGTTTATTCATTTTATCGCAGTATTGCCGGTTAGTTACATGCATTTCCCTCGAAAGCGGGAATCCGGTCTGCTTGATTTTCAGCCAAAATGGACACCCTCAGGGGGAGAAGGCGCGGGGTGAAGGGGCCGTGGATTGCGAAACGCGCCGGCCTGGCTTCCGCCAAACGCGAACCCGCCGCGGTAACGAAAAGTCTTCTCTCCGCGCCCTCAAACCCCCCTTCATTTTTCCGGTCACATTTTCCGGCCGCTTGTGTCTAAATAGGCAACAGGGGCCGGAAGGGGCCCCGGAGGGAGGTCGACGTGGCGGAAGGCTCATTGGAGCAACTGGTGGAACAGGCCCGGGAAGGCAACCGGGCCGCCTTGGAGGAAGTCGTCCGCCAGGTCCAGGACCGCATATATGGCCTGGCCCTGCGCATGCTCTACCACCCGGCCGACGCCGAGGACGCGACCCAGGAAATCTTGATCAAGATCGTGACCCGCCTGGACGGCTTCCGGGGCGAAAGCGCCTTTACCACATGGGTCTGGCGGGTCGCCTCGAACCACCTCCTGACTACGCGCAAGCGTCGGGCCGAGCGGGCGGCCGTGTCTTTCGACTACTACGCGGAGCAGATCGAAAAGGGCCTGGCCGCGTCCGAACCGCACCAGCCGCCCGAAGGGGAGCAGGCCCTTATCGTCGAGGAAATCCGGACCAGTTGCCTGCAGGGCCTGCTGCTTTGTCTGGACCGGCCCCAGCGCCTGGCCTACGTCCTGACCGAGGTCTTCGGGATCGGCGGCGACCAGGCCGCCTGGATTCTGGACGTCTCCCCCGAAGCCTTCCGCCAGCGGCTTTCCCGGGCCCGGCGACGGCTGCGGGATTTCCTGCTTAAGCACTGCGGCCTTCTGGACCCGGCCAATCCCTGCCAGTGCGCCCGCGTGGTCCCCATGGCCGTGGAAACCGGCTGGATCGACCCGGACCGGCCCCTGTTCACCCGGCTGTCCTGCCGGGCCCGTCAAGACCCCCTGGACCCGGAGCGCCTGGCCGATCTGGACGAACTGGCCCGCGTGGCCGAACTGTTCCGTAGCCAGCCCGATTACGACCCGCCGGAGGGGCTGCTCGGCGATATCAAGCGAATCCTCAATGGCGGCGACCCGTCCAGGCCCCTGGACGCATGACATAAACCCCTAAAGGAGAAAGCCCATGACCGAGACCATGATCGCCTATTGCGGAATCCCGTGCAGCGAATGCCCGGCCCGACTGGCCACCATCCGGGACGACGACGAGGCCCGGGAAAAGACGGCCCAGATGTGGGGCAAGCAGTTCGGAATGAAACTGACCGTGGCCGACATCAACTGCGACGGCTGCCTGACCGACGGCGGCCGGCTCTTCGGACACTGCGCCACCTGCCACATGCGCCACTGCGCCCGGGACCGGGATTTGGAAAACTGCGCCTATTGCGCGGACTACCCCTGCGAGACCCTGGCCGGCTTCTTCAAGATGGTGCCCTACGCCCAGCCGGCCCTGGAAAAAATCCGGGCCACTCTCTGATTTCTTGTCGCCGGCGCGGCATCACCACGCCGGCGACGTTGGTCCAGGCTTGGTGTTTCCGAGAGGATGAGATTGCTTCGTCGCTTC
>JAHJTB010000477.1 GCA_018830135.1 Pseudomonadota bacterium
GACGTCCGCGCCTTCCGGTTCGATCAAAAAAACGAGTCGGGGTATGGCTTCGGTAAAATCCAGGTGGCTCAAGGCCAAACGGATCAGTCCCGGGTCCGGTTCGATGACCAGCAGTTCGTCGAATTCGGGAGCCAGGGCCAGAACGTGGTGGCCCAGCCCCAGTCCGAAGACCGCGGGGCGCAGCCCGAGCGACCGTATCTCGGCCGGCCGGACCGATTCGGCCCAGACGCGGGCCTCGCCGGCCGGGTCGTACCGGCTGTGCATACTGACGCCGTTGATCAAAAGGGTCGGTAGTCCCGATCGCGCCGGCGCCACGGAGGCGGCCTCGGGAAGGGAGGCCCGGCGAATTCGATCGCACAGGGACTCGTCCCGCAAACCCAATACGGTCAGGTTGGATTCAAGCTGGATCATTGCTTTAATATTATCAATCATCTTTCTAAATTACGTAAAGCTTTTTTTCATTTTCATCGAGCGACCCTTCCGATTTTCATTCCGCGCCGCCGGTCCGGCGGGCGGGTTCTAACCGAGCGGCCGAAAAATTTGTTTCCGGAGCGTCGCCATGCGAAGCCATGACCAGAATCCGGGTCATGGTGCCCAGTATCAGCCGTCCCGCCTCAGCCCTTCGGGCCGCGGCCAGGCCGACCAGTATCCGCTTGAGTGGTTCCAGGTCGGCTGGGCAGGGCGTGTTCGGTGCGGGCGTCCGGTGCGCCCATCGGGCCATCGTCTCGAGCCAGGGCCCGACCTCGATTCCGGTCCCATATAACCGGGAAGGCACGGAGGGACGGTAGGCCGGCCGGATGAATTCCCGCCCGGCTTCCCGGTAGGCCAGGGCCAGCAGGTCCGAAGGGTCCGGGGACCAGGGAACCAGCGGGCGATAGACGACGCCGAAGTCGTCGAATTCCGAGATCATCAGCCTGACCCGGGGATCGACTTCGGGCAGAGTCGGCCATTGGGCCCGGCGGCCGTCGAGGCGCCAGCGGGCCAGTGAAAGGGCCAGGTCCGGGGTGATCAGGCCCCGGCATGGGTAATCGCCGCAATCGGCCTCGCTTTCAGTGCACGGGGAGCATTCCGTCACCACCTGGACGATGACATGTCCGGCGCCGTACGGGCCGGTTTCGTGGCAAAGGGCCGGTCCGATAAATAGGGCCAGGATCGGCGTGCCCACGGCGGAGGCCAGGTGCATGGTCCCGGTATCCGTGGTCAGCAGCAGGTCCAGTCCGGACAGGACCCCGGCAAGTTCCCCGATCGTGGTGCGCCCCATCAGGTTGGTGATTCGGCCGGCGGCTTCGGGGATCGATAGAACCGGATGACCGATAACGGCCTGGCCCAGCGGTCTTTCCGCCTCGGTGCCCAGGAGCAGGACCCGGGCCCTGTCCCGGACGATCAGGTCCCGGGCCAGGCGGGAGAAGTGCTCGGGGGGCCATTGGCGGCTTGGATGACGTGACCCGAGCTGAAAACCGATCAGCGGACCGTCTCCGGGTTTCGTAGCGCGGACCGTGCCCTGGTTGGCGTCTTCCTTTCCAAGGGGGTATACCAGCCGGTCGGTCGGCCTGGCCTCGACGTCGGCATAACTGGTCAGCAGGTCCACGAGGTTGAAGCGGATCAGCCGTCGCCGTCGCATCAGATTCATGATGAAGACGGCCCACGGTGCGGGGTGGAGCCGTTTGCGATCGGCCCCCAGCCTCGGTCCGTCCCGCCTGGCGGCCACGGCCAGTTCGGAGATCAGGGCCGCCACCCGGGAGGTGTTGAGATTGACGACCCGGTCGAAGGTTCGGCCTTTCAGGCAGACCAGTTCGCTTTCCACTCCGGACAGTCGCCGGCTGAGTCTCCGGGTCCCGTCGCCGGCCGCGTTCCGCATGGCCGCCAGATCGACGGACAGGACCTCGTCCACGTCCGGGTTTCCCTTGGCCAGGGAGGCCTGGGCCGCGTCCACCAGAACGGATAAGCGGCCGTCCGGACGATGCTGCTTCAAAGCCGCGAGCAGGGGCGTGGTTTGAAGAAAATCGCCAAAGCGGGCCAGTTGGATAACCAGGGTCTGGTCAGGGGAGGTCATGAGGCAAAGTCCTCCCTCATCTGCCGGATCAGCCGGTCCAGCCGATGGCGATAGGTGTGATGGGCCAGCACCCGTCGCCTCCCGTTCCCGGCGATTTCCAGGCGCGCTCCTTCGTGAGCCAGGTAGAACCGGGCCAGGTCCAGGGCTTCCTCCGGAGTTTGGTAACAGACCACTTCCCGCCCCACCTCGAACAGGTCTTCGATCTGGGCCTGGTGGTCGGTCAGGACAAAGGCCCCGCAAGCCGGCACGTCGAAGACCCGTTGATTCAGCCCGTTTTTCATCTGACGGCTGGTGGCGTTGAAATTGACCCTGCTCAGCGGGTAGAAATATGGCAACTGTTCGTAGTAGTCCAGCGGCGGGGCCAAGGTGAAGAGTTGCTCGTCCAGCAGTCGGCGCCAGCCCTCGTCGCCGACCACGGTCGGCCCCAAAGGCGCCAGGGCTTTGACCCGTTCGAGGCGATAAATCTGCGTGGCCCGCCAGGTGATCAGTCCTTCCAGGTCGACCCGGTGGGATGACCCGAAGGGAAGGTCCCGATTCTGTTCCGCCAGTTCGGACCGATCGAGCAGGCGTCCGGGTTCCAGGTCCGGCGAGTCGATGAACGCCCGGGCCGCCCGGTCGATCAAGGGCCAGGCCCGGGCGGGCAGGCCCAGGCGGGCCGCCTTGTCGTCAACGGGCCGGACCATGGAGTCTCCCACAAAGCTGACGGGGCAGGCCAGCCGGGCCAGCGGATTGGGGCGGCCGTTCAGGGCCCGGAAAGTCGATTCGTCGGCGGCCAGGGGCAGGTAGTGGACCCGCCGGCAGCCCCGGGCCTGTATTTCAGACACATAGTCCCGGTCCCAGACGAAGATGGAGCCGTACTCGGAATC
>JAHJTB010000478.1 GCA_018830135.1 Pseudomonadota bacterium
GAGGTCTGCCGGCGGCTCAAGGCCGAGAAGGCGACACGGAACATTCCGATCATCTTCGTCACGGCCATGACCGAAGTGGCCGATGAGACCAAGGGCCTGGAACTGGGCGCCATCGACTACCTGACCAAGCCCATCAGCCCGCCCATCGTCAAGGCCCGGGTCAGGAACCACCTCGAACTCAAACTGGCCAAGGAGGAACTGGAAAACCAGAACGAGATTCTGGAAATCAAGGTCCAGGAACGGACCCGGGAAGTGGCCCTGACCCAGGAAGTGACCATCGAAAGCATGGCCATCCTGGCCGAGACGAGGGACCCGGAGACCGGCGGCCACATCCGCCGCACCCAGAACTACGTCCGGGCCCTGGCCGTCCATCTGAAGGACCACCCCAAGTTCACCGATTTTTTGAACGCGGCCAGCATCGATCTGCTTTACAAATCCGCGCCGCTCCATGACATCGGCAAGGTGGGTGTTCCGGACGCCATTCTGCTCAAGCCCGGCAAGCTGACCGACGAGGAGTTCGTGGAGATGAAGAAACACACCCTGTACGGCCGGGACTCGATCAAGAACGCGGAAAAGCGGCTGGGCGACAACTCGTTTTTGGGGTTTGCCCGGGATATCGCCTACACGCATCATGAGAAATGGGACGGCTCCGGGTACCCGGTGGGGCTCAAAGGCGAAGGAATTCCGCTGTGCGGCCGTTTGATGGCCCTGGCCGACGTGTACGACGCCCTGATCAGCAAACGGGTTTACAAACCGCCCTTCGATCACGGCAAGGCCGTGGCCATCATTACCGAAGGTCGTGGCACGCACTTCGACCCGGACCTGGTGGACGCCTTTATCACCCTGGAGGACGAGTTCCGGAAGATCGCCCTCGAGTTCGCGGACTTCGAAGAGGAACGGGCCGCCCTGGCCCGCAAAGAGGCATGACGGACGGCGATTCGCAATATAACAGGAGCATTTCGGGGGCCACGATCCTGGTCGTGGACGACACCGAGGCCAACGTCGATCTGCTGGTGGAGACCCTGGGGGACGACTACGAGGTGGCCGTGGCCATGGACGGCGAAAGCGCCCTGGAGTACGTGGCCGAGGGGCCTCCGGACCTGATTCTGCTGGATGTCATGATGCCCGGCATGGACGGGTACGAGGTCTGCCGCCGGCTCAAGGACAGCGAGGGAACCCGGGACATCCCGGTCATTTTCGTGACCGCGAAAACCGAAGTGGAGGACGAAACCCGGGGCTTCGACCTGGGCGCGGTGGACTACATCACCAAGCCGATCAGTCCGCCCGTGGTCCGGGCCCGGGTTCGGACGCACCTGTCCCTCATGATGGCCCGCCAGGAGCTTGCCTGGCAAAATGAAGAGTTGAGAGAAGCCGCGCGACTTCGGGACGACGTGGACAACATCATGCGCCACGACCTGAAGGCCCCGCTCAACCGGATCATCGGACTGCCTCAGCTTGTCCTTAAGGACGGGGCCCTACCGCCGGAACACGCGGCCGTAATCCGCCAGATCGAGGAATCCGGGTATCAGATGCTCAAGATGATCAACCTGTCCCTGGACCTGTTCAAAATGGAACGCGGAACATACCGCTTCGACGCGGTGGCCGTGGACCTGCCTCGGGTCGTCCATCGGGTGGCGGCGGACAACCAGGGCTTGGCCAAGGTTCGGGACATCGCCCTCGAATCGCGCCTCGAAGGCCGCCCGATCGGGCCGGGCGAATCGTTTTTCGTTCAGGGCGAGGAACTGCTTTGCTACTCCATGCTCGGCAATCTGGTCAAGAACGCGGTCGAGGCCGCGCCTTCCGGGTCTGCCGTAACGGTTGACATCCTGTCCGGGGAACGTCCCGGCCTCTGGGTCCGCAACCCGGGCGTGGTTCCGGAAGGCATCCGCGAGACTTTTTTCGACAAGTACGTCACGGCGGGAAAAAGCGGCGGCACGGGTCTGGGCACCTATTCGGCCCGGCTGATGGCCGAGACGCAAGGCGGCGACATCCGGCTGGAGACCTCGGAAGAAAACGGGACCGCCATCACGGTCCGTTTCCGGCCCGCTTCCGAGGCCATGATCCGGACCGCCCGGAAACGGCCGGAAGCCGAAACAGATGTCGAAGACCTGCCGGACCCTTCAACCTTTCCCAGCCTGCACCTGCTGCTCGTGGACGACGACGAGATCAACCTGGCCATTCTGCGTCGATTTCTCGACTACCCCGCCTTTGCCATCGACGAGGCCGCCCACGGCCGGGAGGCCCTGGAGCGATATACGGCCGAGCCCTTCGACCTGGTCATCATGGACGTGGAAATGCCGGTCATGGACGGTTTTCAGGCCGCCGCGGCCATCCGGAAATGGGAGGCGGGCAACGGCCGCCCGGCCGTCCCGATCCTGGCCCTGACCGCCCATGAGGAGGAAGCGTTCCGTTCCAGAGGGAGGGAGGCCGGCTTCTCGGGGCATCTGACCAAGCCGATTCGCAAGCCGGCCCTGATTCGGGCCCTGCTGGGATTTGCCCCGAACCCGGCCGGCAGGGAGACTGAACCGGAACCGGAGCTAGCCGCCGTTGACCGGGTCACGGTCGATCCCGACCTCGAAGAACTGATCCCGGGCTTCCTGGCCAAGAGACGCCAGGAAGCGGACGAAATGGGCCGGGCCCTGGAAACCGGAGACCTCGAACGTCTGCGGCAACTGGGACACAGCCTCAAGGGCTCCAGCCGCATGTACGGGTTCTCCCGCATGGGGGATTTGGGACAGGCCGTGGAGGAGGCGGCCCGGGCCGACGACCCGGCGGCCGCGAGGGAGAACGTAAAAGCCTTGACGGATTATTTGAAACGGGTTGAAGTGGTCTATAAATAAAACAGGGCCTCCAAACAGCCGTCCAACGATCATCAATACGGCCCGGAACCGGGACCGGAGACAAGGATGAACTCATGAGCGAAAAAAAGCGAATCCTGGTCATCGACGACGACGAGTCCGTGGGCTCCCTGCTCAAACTCAAGCTGGAGAAGACGGGCGCTTTCGAGGTCCAGTACGCCTCCAACGGACGGGCCGGCATCCAAGCGGCCGGCGAGTCCAAACCGGACCTGATCGTCCTGGACTTCAACATGCCCGGACTGGACGGCGGCGACGTCAAGGGCAAACTGAAAAATGCGCCCGGAACCCGGGACATCCCCATCATCTTTCTGACCTCCCTTCTGACGGAGCAAGAGGCCAAGGCCCGGGGCGGTACGATCGGCGGGCAGCCCATGATATCAAAATCCTTGGATATCAAGGAGATCGTGGCCCGCATCCTGGAGTTTGCGGGCTAGACGCGGATCACATGGGACGACCGAGAGGAGACCCGGTCCGGCAAGGACGGCAACGGAGGACGGTATGACCGAAGCGGGCGGCAAGCACCCAGCCGATCTTTCCGGCTGCACGATCCTGGTTGTGGACGACACCGAGGCCAACCTCGATCTGCTGGTGGAGACCCTGGGCGACGACTACGAAGTCAGCGTGGCCATGGACGGCGCATCGGCCCTGGAGGCCATCGAGGAAGACCCCCCGGACCTGATCCTGCTGGACATCATGATGCCCGGCATCGACGGGTACGAGGTCTGCCGCCGGCTCAAGGACAACGAGGCGACCCGGGACATCCCGGTGCTATTCGTAACGGCCATGAGCGACGTCCGGGACGAGACCCGGGGCCTGGAACTGGGCGCCGTGGATTACATCACCAAGCCCATCAGCCCGCCCATCGTCAAGGCCCGCGTGAAAAACCACCTGGAACTCAAGCTGGCCCGGGAGGACCTGAAACAACAAAACGAGGTCCTGCGGGAGAATGTCAGGTTGCAGGAGGAGGTTGAACGCATCGCCCGCCACGACCTCAAGACCCCCTTGAACGCCGTATTGACCGTGCCGGCCATGCTGGCCGGGGACCCGAACCTGACCCCCGAGCAGGTGGATATGTTGAACATGCTCGAGGAATCCGGATATCGGATGCTCGAAATCATCAACAGCTCAATGGACCTCCTTAAAATCGAGAAAGGCTCTTACCAGCTCAAGCCCGTGCCCGTGGACGTGCTCAAACTGGTCCACCAGATACGCGGGGAAACCCGCGACATGTTTCGGGCCAAGGGTCTTACCCTGGAGGTCACCCTGGACGGCAGGCCGGTCAAAGAGACGGACTCCCTCCGGCTGGCCGGTGAGGAGATGCTTTATTATTCCATGCTGGCCAACCTGATCAAGAACGCGGTCGAAGCCTCGCCGCCCGGAGCGGCCGTCGGCATTTCCTTTGAATCCGGCCGGCGAACCATCATCCATATCCACAACCAGGGCGAGGTGCCCCTGGAGATACGCGACCGGTTCTTTGAAAAATACGCTACCTCGGGAAAGGAAGGCGGCACCGGACTGGGAACCTATTCCGCCAGACTCATCGCCAGGACCCTGGGCGGAACGATCGACTTCTCATCTTCCAGGCAGGCCGGCACGACCCTGACCCTGAATCTGCCTCCGGCCGTGAAAATGGACCAGGTGGCCGACGAACCCGGGCCGGTCGACGGGGAGCCGACGCAAACGGCCCTCCAGGGAGACATTCTAATCGTGGACGACTATCCGCATATGCGGCGAATCATCCGCAGCATACTGCGCTCCATGGGATTCAAGGAACTACAGGAGGCCGGCAACGGACACGAGGCGCTCAAGGCGATGGAACAGGGCAAGATCGCCCTGATTATTTCGGATGTGAACATGCCCCGCATGAACGGCCTGGAACTCCTGCGCCAGGTCCGCGCATCCGTGGCCTGGGCCCAGACGCCCTTTATCATGGTCACCGGAGAGGCCGACCAGGAAACGGTCCTTGCGGCCAGCAAGGCCCGGGTCGACGGCTACCTCGTCAAACCCTTTTCCCCCGACATCCTAAGAGGAAAGATCAGCAGGCTTTTTCGCCTGGACCTCTAACCCGAACCCGGATTATTCACGGTGCCAGATGGCCAGGAAACCGGGGCCAAGCGGTATTTTGGTACGGCGAGCCCCGGCTTGGGATTGGGCATCGCCATGATATCGGGGTGCTTTTCCATGGCGGCTTTCTCGATATAGGCTTTTTCCCTGCCTGCTCTTCGTGAAAGCGGCCGGACCGGGAGGGTTGGTCCGGAGGGTGTCAACCGTTGAGCGGCTGCCGCGGGGCTGAATATCCCCTTGACAGGACCGGGCCGGCCGTGATATCTGAACGGTCACTCAAGTCAGAAACGTCTGTTCATATTTTAATGGGGGCCAAGTCGACATCTGATGACCGAGGTGCCGACCACCATCAAGGACCGAAAACGTGTTGAAAAACGACGCGAGCAGATCGTCCGGGCCGCGATCAAGCTGTTTTCCAGAAAAGGCTTTCAGAAGACCACATTGCGCGATCTGGCCGAAGAGTCGGGTCTCAGTCTGGGCAATATCTACGACTACGTCGGGGCCAAAGAGGACATCATCTACCTTTGCCACGAATTTATTTCCGACAAGACCGACGAACATCTGGAGCGGAGCGTCGAGAATGTCAAGGACCCCATCGCCAAGCTGCGCCGCATGGTTCGGGCGGAGTTCGAGCACCTGTTCGAACAGTGGGCGGACGGGGTCATGCTCATCTACCGGGACACGCATCTCCTGCCCAGACCCTTTATGAAAAAGCTTCTCCAGAAAGAGCGCCGGCATCTGGAAAAGTTCGAAGTCGTCCTGGAAGAATGCGTCAGGCAGGGCCGGTTGCGCGACTGCAACCTCCGTCTGACCTCCAACCTCATCAAGGCCATGATCGACTCCTGGGTGCTCAAGCGTTGGGACCTGAGGGGGCATATCGGTCAACTGGAGGCCAGACGGGCCATTATCGACATGACCCTGAACGGCCTGCTTCCGGAAAGCCAGTCCACCCGGGAGTTCCCGGCCGCGGACAACCTTCTGGAAGGCCGGTCGGCCTTGGTGGCCAATGGCGGCACCATGATCGGCCAGGCGGTTCTGGCCTTTCTTCTGTCCCAGGGCATGCGTCCGGCGACCTATACGGATGATTGGGCCGGTTTCGGGGCGCTTCCCGCAATTTCCACCGGCCAGGCCGGGGGCATCCGGTATTTCCCGGGACCGGAAAACGAACCGGTCAGTGAACCATTTGTGAACCATATCCAGGAGGAACACGGCTCCCTGGACATCTATATCCATGATTTGAGCGTCGGCATGACCTCGCTTCCCGCGGACCCTTCATATCAAGCGGAAGCGTGCCGGCATCTGGTGGACAATTTGAGGGACGCCAGAAACATTGCGGGTTTTCTGGAAAAGGTGATGACGAATCGCAAGTCGGGGCGGATCATTTTCATCGCGCCTTGGGCCTGGGACCGTTTTCTCGATCCGATCTGCTACGAAACGGTCAAAGGCGGAGTCATCGCTTTGACCCGGGCCCTGGCCGAAAAGACGGCCGGGTCCGGGGTCAATGTTCATTGCATCGTTCCCGGGTACATCAAAACGGCCCGGCCTTCGGAAATTCAAAAACAATACGAAACCGAGTTGGTCCGGGAGATTCCGGCGGGCCATCTTGGGGAACTGGAAGATATCACCAATGCCATCCACTTTCTGGCCAGCGACACATCCAAGTATCTGACCGGTCACATACTCAAATGCACGGGAGGCCTGGACTGAGGAACGGGTCTCGAGGACGGGAGGCGGGCAGTGGCCGTCTGGCTCATGGTCGTGGCAAGGGTACGATCTATTCATAGGGAGGATTGAGCGTGGCGTCTCGAAACGATGTGACATCAGGCGAGGCCATTTTAAAATGTGAAGACGTGTACCGGTATTTCGGCGGACTGATGGCCCTGGAAGGGGTGTCCCTGGAAATCCGGCCCGGGGAGATTTTTGGTCTGGTCGGTCCCAACGGCAGTGGCAAGACGACCTTTGTCAACGCCATCACCGGGTTTTATCCGCCGCAGAAAGGGCGGGTTTTTTTCAACAACTCGGACATCACCGGCATCCGGCCTTACAAGGTGACCGGACTGGGTATTGCCCGCACCTTTCAAAACCTGGCCTTGTTCAAGGGCATGAGCGTGTTGGACAACATCCTGCTGGGCCGGCACATCTACATGCGCTCGGGCATGCTTCGAACCATGCTCTATTGGTGGATGTCCAGGCCTCAGGAAGTCAAGCACCGTCTGATGGTCGAAGAGATCATCGACTTCCTTCAGTTGGAAGGGGTGCGCAAGGAGCCGGTGGACATCATCCCTTTGGGCGTGCAAAAGCGGGTCGAACTGGCCCGGGCCCTGGTGGCCGAGCCCCGGCTGTTGATCCTGGACGAACCCATGGCCGGGATGAACCAGGAAGAAAAAGAGTATATGGCCCGGTTCATTTTGGACGTCAGCTACGAACGGGGGGCAACGGTCCTGCTGATCGAGCATCACATGGACGTGGTCACCAGCATTTGCGACCGCATGGCGGTCTTGAATTACGGGAGCAAGATCGCTGAAGGTCTTCCGGCCGAGGTGATCGCCGACCCCAACGTGGTGACCGCCTATCTGGGCGAGGCGGGTGAAGACGGCGACTGATCCGCCTCCGGGCTAAACGGGAATCAAGATGAGGATAGAAACCCATGACTAACGCGAGCAACGGTTCTGACACCATTATCAGCCTGCTGGCCAGGAACGCCAAGAGTTATCCCGATCAGGTGGCCATGCGGGAAAAGGACCTGGGCATCTGGCAGTCCTATACCTGGCGTGAATACCTGGACGAAGTGTTGGCCCTGGCCGCGGGCTTCGAAGGCCTGGGCTTCAAGGAAAAGGACGCCATGCTCGTCCTGGGCGACAACAAGTCGCAAATGTATTTCGGCATCCTGGGCGTTTCATCCCTGCGCGGCTATCCGACGCCGGTCTTCCCGGACTCCACGCCGGAGGAGATTCTGCACCTGGCCCGGGACTGCGGGGCCCGCTTCGCCCTGGCCGACGACCAGGAACAGGTGGACAAGCTGCTCGACCTCCGCGAACAGCTCGGGCATCTCGACTACATCATCTACCGGGACTCCCGCGGGATGGGCACGTACACGGACGAGGGCCTGATCGCCTACGATGAAATCCGGGAAAAAGGCGCGGCCCGTCTGAAGGCCGAGCCCGGCCTGGATCAATCGATCATCGGCCGGACCACGCCGGATGACGAGACCATATTCCTGCACAGTTCCGGCACGACCGGGAAGCCCAAGTCCATCCTGCTCAAACACCGCCACATGCTTTTTTCCATGCGTGCGGCCCGGGAGGGCAAGGTCTTTGAAGAAGGCGAAGAGACGCTGGCCTACCTGCCCATGGCCTGGGTGGGGGACTTCGCCTATACGGTCGCCGGCGGCATCGTCCTGCGTTTTACGGTCAATATCCCGGAAAGCCAGGAGACGGTCATGCACGATCTCTGCGAAACCGCCCCGACCATGATCTTCGCCCCCCCGCGCATGTGGGAGAACATGCTGACCAGCGTCCAGGTGCGCATGGAAAGCTCGACGCCCCTGAAGCGCTGGCTGTTCAACCGCTACATCCAACTGGCCATGGACATGGAACGGGACAAGCTCGAAGGCCGGTCGGCCACCTGGTGGCAGCAGGTCCAGAAACGACTGGGCGAGTTTTTCGTTTACGGATCGGTCAAGGACCAGATGGGGCTCTCCCGGGTCAAGCGGGCCTTCACCGGCGGCGAGGCCATGGGCGAGGAGACCTTTTTGTTCTACCGGGCCATCGGGGTGAACCTGAAGCAGGGTTACGGCCTGACCGAGGC